>DASUPQ010000185.1 GCA_036280995.1 Actinomycetota bacterium
CCGGGCCGGACCAGCCGTTCCGGAGCCGGGGCTGGGGGTGGGAGACCCGGCCCGTCTCCGGCCTCGGCCGTGCACGCCGACGCCAGGGCCACCGCGAGCGCGACGACCACACCCGGGCGGGTCATCCGGGCGATCGTACCGCCGGCCGGTGGCCCCTAGGGCCTGGTCTCGATCAGCCGGGCGTTCAGGCGGCGGAGCTGGCGCACCTCGAGGAGTCGCATCGCCAGCCAGGCCCCGGCGCCGGCGGCCACCCACGGCTTCCACCGGCCGTCGGCCAAGGCCGCCGACACGCGCTGGGCCGCGGCTTCCGGCACCACGTTGACCACGGGCCGGACGATCTCGATCGGCTGAGCCTCCCGCCGCTTCTTTCGCCTGCGCCGGAGGACGGCCAGCAACACCACCCCGGTGACACCCCCGCCGACCGCCACGCCGACGGCCCGCTTTGCCCAGACGGCCGGGCGCGGGAGCCGGCGCTCCAGCTCGCGCATCTCGGCATCGAGCCGACCGCGGATATCCTCGATCTCCCTTACCGTCGCAGCTGCGCTCTGGCCCATTCCATGTCCTCCTTGATCCTCTGCTTCGCTTGCCCGGCTCCAACCGGCTGCCGCATCCGGGCTCTACCGACCGCCCCGGCCACCGCGCCGAGAAGCAGTACGAAGCCCGCCACGATCAGCAGAGCAGCCCACAACGGCAGCACCAGGTCGAGAGCCGCGGCGCCGGCCGCCAGCAGGAACCCGAGGACGAACATCCCCAGGACGCCGGCGATCGCGAACGCCGCGGCCCCCTGGAGCTTCGCCGCGGCGCCCTCGGTGATCTCCTGCCGGGCCAGCTCGACCTCCTTCTTCACCAGCAGACCCACATCGCCGGCCACCCGTCCGACGAGCCGGGGCGTGCTCAGCTCCTCCGGCCGGCCGTTCGGCCGGCGGTCGATCCGTTCGCGCGATTCGTCCATCCGGAGCCCTCCTCTCTCTTCCAGCAGGACCGCGTTCAGCTCGGCCCCGTACACGTACAGCCTGGCCGCCAGGTACATGATGACCAGAACCCCCACGGTGGTGGCGAAGGCCCCGTAGACGGGCGCGGATCCTTCGGCCGTCCTCCCCGCGTACCACGCGCCCAGGAGCTTGAGACCGGTCCACCCGATCGCCACGAAGACGGCCCCGGGCACGAGGTCGGGCCAGGCCGCCCGGCCCCGTCGCAGCACCCGGTAGGTGACCAGGAACAGGACGACGTCGAGCCCGAGGGCCACCAGGACCGACACCACCTGGAGCGCGACGCCGGCGGGCCCATCGCTCTCGACGGCCCCGGCCAGCGCCTGGAGCGATGTGGCGGTCAGGCCCACGAGTCCCAGGCCGATGGTGACCGTCACGAGCCACGCCACCCGCGCCAGCCCCGACCTCGGCGGGCCCTCGCGGAACACGATGCGAATGGCGTTCCGTCCTGCCCCCACGACGCCGGTGCCGGTCCAGAGGAGCCCGGCCAGACCCACCAGGCCGACAGCGACCCGGCTCTCCTGTGCGGCCAAGAGGCTCCGCTCCACCAGCGCCTCCACTCCCGGGACGGCCCGTGTCAGAGCGGCCTCGACCTCGGCCTGGAGGCTCGGGTTGCGCTCCAGGGCAAACCCCACGATGGAGACCCCCAACAGCATCAGGGGGAAGAACGACAGGAACCCGTAGTAGGCGATGGCCGCCGCCAGGTACCCCCCCGCGTCATCCCCGTACCGACCGCTGGTGGCCTGGGCGATCGCGGCCACCCGGCTTCGCTTGATCCGCTCGAGCATCTCCCGATGGTTACCCCCGTCCGATCCCCCCTAAGAGCGGATTCAAGGCGGTCGGCCGTCCTCCCGATACCCCAGATGAACGACCGACGACCAGGGAGTACGCCACATGCACTGGGACATCCGGCTCGCGGAAGCGAACCTGGTGGTCGCCGACCTCATCGGCGCCGCCATGAGCAGCCGGAAGGCCGAGAAGGACGAGGACACCTCGGACCGGGCCTGACCCGAACGCGGCAGACCCCCGAGGGGGAGGGAGCCGTCCTCGGGGGCCTGCTCTTCGGGCGTATGGCCGCCAGGGCCCCGTAGGTCTACCCGGCCACCAGGGCTGAGGCGGTCCGCCGCTCCCTGTATTTCCACACCGACCCCCCCTAAACCTGCCTCCCACGACGGTTTGGTCCTCGGCCGCCCCGGATAGGTCATCGAGGACGCCCGAGAGGAGGACCCATGTCGATCCTCGTTCGCCACGCCATGACCGAGTCGCCCAAGACCGCCGGGCCGACCATGAACGCCGCCGACGCGGCCGCGATGATGAAGCAGTTCGATACCGGGGTCATACCCGTGGCCGAGGGAGATCGCCTGGTGGGGCTGGTCACCGATCGGGACCTGGTGCTCCGCGTCCTGGCCGAGCGGAAGGACCCCCTGGCTGTGCGTCTGGAGGACATCGCCACCACCGTGCCGGTGACCGTGAGCCCGGACACGAAGCTGTCGGAGGCCCGCTCGATGATGGCCGAGCACCGCATCCGACGCCTGCCGGTGGTCAAGGACGAGAAGCTCGTCGGCATCCTGTCTCTCGGCGACGTGGCCCAGGCCGACTCCTCGGAGCGGGCGGTCGGGGAGACCCTCGAGGAGATCTCCGAGTCCACGTCCACCACCGAGATGGCCGACGACCCGCCGCGAGGCACGCCCGAGCGGGTCCAGCGGGCCCGCGAGCGGGAATAGCCTCCCGCCCCCGGCGGTTCTTGCGCAACGATGCGGATCGGGATCGGTCTTCCGAACACGATCCCCGAAACGCCCGGCCGGCTACTCGTCGACTGGGCGGCCCGGGCCGAGGAGCGCGGCTTCTCCTCCCTGGCGACCATCGACCGCATCGCCTACCCGAGCTACGAGTCCCTGGTGACGCTCGCGGCCGCCGGCGCCGTGACCGAGCGGATCGGCCTGATGACGAACATCCTGCTCTCGGCCACCCGCAACCCGATCATCCTGGCGAAGGAGGCTGCCAGTGTCGACCAGCTCTCGGGAGGCCGGCTCACGCTGGGTCTGGGCGTGGGCGGACGGCGTGACGACTTCGTGGCCACCGAACGCGGCTTC
>DASUPQ010000186.1 GCA_036280995.1 Actinomycetota bacterium
CGTCGACCTGGCGGCCGTCGACCGTGCCGCGGAAGTTGTTGAACACCGACTCGACCCTGGTCTCGACCTCGACGATCGCCCGGCGCAGGTCGTCGGGCACCTGGTGGGGGACGAACGCGTCGTGGAGCAGGGCGAGCTGGCGGTCGAGCAGGTGGGGCGGGGGCGTGCCGTCGGCGCGCAGCACGCGCCACCAGGGGACGTCCTCGCGCTCGCCGTGGCGGAGCAGGACCTGGCCGACGTCGCGGGCGGTAGCGTCGCCCTCGGCCAGGGCGGCCACGTCGCCGTAGGTCAGGACCCGCCCCGAGGGGATCCGCCTGACCACGGCCAGGACCCTGGCCGCGAGCTCGTCCACTAGCCGGTCCCCTTGGCGGCGCGCTTGGCCGCCTGCTTGAAGGCGCGGACCTCGGCCAGGGTGTCGGCGTCGGTGACGTCGGCGGCGGAGCGGCGCGACCCGTCCTCGCCGTAGGGCCCGGCCGCCTCCCGCCAGCCCTCGGGCCGGACCCCGAGCTGCTTGCCCAGCAGGGCGACGAAGATCCGCGCCTTCTGCTCGCCGAAGCCGGGCAGGGCGCGCAGCCGGGCCAGCAGCTCCTTGCCGGAGGCGGCGGTCCGCCAGATGGCGGCGGCGTCTCCGCCGTACCGGTCGACCACGATGCGGCAGAGCGTCTGGACCCGCCCGGCCATCGCCGCAGGGTAGCGGTGCAGGGCCGGCGGGCCGGCCATCAGCTTGACGAACGCGTCCGGGTCCCAGCCGGCCAGCTCGGCCGCGTCGAGCGACGTCCGCTCCATCCGCTGGGCCAGCCGCCAGGGCGCCCGGAACGCCCATTCCAGGGGGAACTGCTGGTCGAGCAGCATCCCCATGAGCAGGGCCAGCGGGTCCCTGGCGAGCAGCGCGTCGGCCTCGGGGTCCTGGGCCAGCCGCAGGGTGGGTGGTGTCACCGTTGACCTCCGATCTGGACGGCCGCGCCGACCTGGCGGTCCTGGCGGGGCAGGGCGGTGGGGCGGTTGTCACGGATCCAGACGTCGATGCGCGCCCACCAGTCGTACAGCCAGTCGACCTGGGCCTCCCGGCCCTCCGGGACCTCGGCGGCGGGCACGCGCCACCAGCGGGCCTTGAGGACCTGCTCCATGGGCAGGGCCCGCCAGACGTCGCCGAGGGTGATGACATGCTCCAGGCCGGTGTGGGCGACGAAGACGACGTCGGCGGTGGGGGCGGCCTCGATCGCGGCCAGGGCGCCGTTCGGCTTGGGCGGGAGCAGATGCTCCATGGCCCTGGCCCTGGCCGCCTCCTCGGCCAGGCGGCGCTCCTCCAGCAGCCGGATGGCCCGGAGCCGCCGGCGCGGGGTGAAGTTGCCGCCCTCGGGGAAGATCACCAGCGCCCCGGTGGGGCCCAGGCCGGCGGCGAGGCGCTGGATCTCCTTGATGACCAGGTTGCCGGCGCCGTGCCGGGCCGGGACGAAGGCGTTGGGCAGGCGGTTGATGATCACGTCGAGGCTGGGGTCGTACTGGAGGGCCGCCTTCATGACGATCCGGGGCTTGCGCCCGTAGCGGCTGAGCAGGTGATGCACGAGCAGGAACGAGTCGCCGGGGCCGGCGTGGCGGCTGAGCACGATCACCGGCCGGGTCAGGCGGGCCCTGGCCTCCTCGGGGGTGAGCTCCGGCTCCTCGATCTCGATGCGCAGGCGGAAGGTCCGGGCCGCCACCCGGAACACCACCGCCAGCCACCAGCGCATCAGCGCGTAGTGGCGTTCCAGGTACTCCTCCGAGCTCAGCCGGCCGCCGAAGCCGCTGGCCACCCAGAGGGCCAGGGCGGCGAACAGGGCCACCGACTCCATGGCCAGCCAGACCAGCCCGAACCAGAGCAGCCGCAGGGCCCGCCAGTGGCCGGGCAGCAGCGGCGAGGCGGCCGCGGCCAGGATGACCAGGCCGGGCAGCAGGACCAGAAGCCCGACGGTGATGACCAGCACCAGCGGGGCCAGCACGAGCCGGCGCACGATCCGCGGTGGCAGCACCCGTCACCCCGTCCCTGTCGTCCGGGGGGCTAGGCTTGAGCCTCCCGGACCCCCGGCGGAGGCCTCGGCCAGGTAGGCGGCCGAGGCCTCGTACGCCCGCTGGATGCGCTCGTCGATCCGGGAGGTGTCGCGGTAGCGGAGCTGGGACAGGTCGACCCCGGCCTGGGCGTCGGCTCCGGCGGGCAGGACGTGGACGGTCACCCCCGGCGGGACCGCGGCCATGTCCTCGGCGAACCGGTGGCGGCGGGCGATCTCGAACGCCACCAGCCCGACCTCCCAGGGGCGGGACGGCACCTGCAGGGGCCGCTCGATGCGGCCGACGTGGAGCACGTACACGGTCCGGGCGCCCAGCTCGAGGGCGCGGCCGATGGGGATGCTGTGGACCAGGCCGCCGTCGAAGAAGTGCTCGTCGCCCACCCGGACCGGCGGCAGCAGGCCGGGCACGGCCGCCGAGGCCAGCACCGCCGGGACGATCGGCCCGGTGGTGAACCAGTGGGCGGCGGCCCGCTCGATGCTGGCGGCCACGCACTGGAAGGGCAGGGCCAGCTCCTCGATGTTGCGCACCGGCAGGGCCTTCAGGAGGTCGCGCAGCGGCTCGTTCGGGTGCAGGTGGGTGCCGGACCGGGCCAGGGTCCGGACCCGCCCGAACAGCGAGCCCCCGAACGCCTCGGCGGCCACGCCCTCGCGCCACACCGCGGCCAGCTCGGGCACGGCGGCACCCGGGTCGCGGTGGGCGGCCACGAACACGCCGTTGAGCGCCCCCACCGAGGTGCCCAGCACCAGGTCGGGCCGGACCCCGGCCTCGGCCAGCGCCTGGAGCATGCCGACCTCGTGGGCGCCGAGCACCCCGCCCCCGCCGAGCACGAAGGCGACCTCGTGCGCCCGGCCCTGGTCCCCCGCCACCGTTCCTCCCTCCGTCGGCCCGATGATCCCATAACGGCCCAGCCGGGACGGCCACTCGTGACGTCCGGGGACTGGGGCGACCTGGCCGGAGGGGCGGCCAACGTCGGGCGAGGGGGCAGGCTCCCGGTCGCAGCCTGCCCGTCATAGGATGCAGGGAGCATGTCCCGCTCGGGAAGGTGGTGTGTCGTGCGGCGGTATCTGGTGGTTGCCAACCAGACCCTCGGGGGGGAGGAGCTGTGGGCGGCGATCCGGGAGCGGGTCGCGGCCGGGGACTGCCACTTCCACCTGCTGGTGCCGGCGACGCCGGCGGCCCAGCTCGACCCGGGCTCCACCGCCGGAGTGGCCGCGGCCGGTGGGCCGGGGGAGGCGGGGCCGGAGGGGCTGGACCGGAAGGCGGCGCGGGAGCTGCTGGAGGACGAGCTGGACGACGCCGACATCCGGGAGCGGGGCGAGGACCTGGGGCGGCGGCTGGCCCGGCAGCGGATGCGGCACGAGCTGGACCGGATGCGGGAGCTGGGGGCCAGCGTCAGCGGCGAGATCGGGGTGGCCGATCCGGTGGACGCGGTTAGGGTGGTGCTGCACCGCTGGGAGTTCGACGAGGTGATCCTGTCCACCCTGCCCGGGCGGCGGTCCCGCTGGCTGGCCGCCGACCTGCCGACCAAGATCCGCCGCGGGTTCAAGCTCCCGGTGACCCAGGTCACCGGGACGACCGCGGCGACGCGCTGACCGACGAACAGGACGACGAGGAAGGAACCGCATGGCGAGCAGGACGGTCAACGGCGACCGGGCCAGGATCGGCGCCCGAACCCTGCGCAGGGACCGGTGGTGGCTGGCACCGCTGGTCACGGTGGCCGTGCTCGGCGGCTTCGTCATCTACGGCACCTGGGTGGCATTCGCGAACCAGGACTACTACGCCGACCCGTACCTGTCGCCGTTCTACTCGCCGTGCCTGGCCGCCAGCTGCGAGGAGCCGACCTGGGCGATCGTGGGCAGCTGGTGGCCGCTGTCCCCCGCCCTGCTGGTGCTGCCGTTCCCGCTCGGGTTCCGGCTCACCTGCTACTACTACCGCAAGGCCTACTACCGCTCGTTCTGGTGGGCGCCGCCGGCCTGCGCCGTCCCCGACGCCCGCCCCCGCTACACCGGCGAGACCCGCTTCCCCCTGATCCTCCAGAACATCCACCGCTACTTCTTCTACCTGGCCCTGCCCTTCCCGGTGATCCTGGCCTGGGACGCGCTGCGGGCGTTCCATTTCCCCGACGGGTGGGGCATCGGCCTCGGCACCGTGATCCTGCTGGTCAACGCCGTGTTCCTGGCCCTCTACACGATCAGCTGCCACTCCTGCCGGCACCTCTGCGGCGGCCGCCTGAACAGCTTCTCCAAGGCCCCGGCCCGCTACTGGATGTGGCGCCAGGTGTCGGCCCTCAACGCCCGGCACATGCTGCTGGCCTGGGTCAGCCTGGTCTTCGTGGCCCTGGCCGACCTGTACGTCCGGCTGGTGGCGACCGGCGTCATCAGCGACCCGAGGTTGGTGTTCTAGAACCATGGCCGAGCACGAGACCCACGAGTTCGACGTCGTCGTCATCGGGGCCGGCGGGGCCGGCCTGCGGGCCGCCATCGAGGCCCACGACCGGGGGGCCCGCACCGCCCTGGTCTGCAAGTCGCTGCTGGGCAAGGCCCACACGGTCATGGCCGAGGGCGGCATCGCCGCCGCCATGGGCAACGTCTACCCCGACGACAACTGGCGGGTGCACTTCCGCGACACCATGCGGGGCGGCAAGATGCTCAACAGCTGGCGCATGGCCCAGCTCCACGCCCAGGAGGCCCCCGACCGGGTGTACGAGCTGGAGGAGTGGGGGGCGCTGTTCGACCGCACCGACGACGGCCGCATCCTCCAGCGCGACTTCGGCGGCCACCGCTTCGCCCGCCTGGCCCACGTCGGCGACCGCACCGGCCTGGAGATGATCCGGACCCTCCAGCACCGGGCCGTGTCCCAGGGCGTCGAGGTGTTCATGGAGTGCACCGTGATGCGCCTGCTCACCGACGGCGACCGGATCGCCGGGGCGGTCGCCTACTGGCGCGAGTCGGGCCGGCTGGTGGTGTTCCGGGCCAAGGCGGTGGTGCTGGCCACCGGCGGCATCGGCAAGGCCTGGAAGGTCACCTCGAACTCCTGGGAGTACACCGGCGACGGCCACGCCCTGGCCCTGTGGGCCGGGGCCGACCTGGTCGACATGGAGTTCGTCCAGTTCCACCCCACCGGCATGGTCTGGCCGCCGTCGGTCCGCGGCATCCTGGTCACCGAGGGGGTGCGCGGCGACGGCGGGGTGCTGCGCAACAGCCAGGGCAAGCGGTTCATGTTCGACTACATCCCCGAGATGTTCCGGGCGGAGACGGCCGAGACCGAGGAGGAGGCCGACCGCTGGTACGACGACCGCCAGAACAACCGCCGTACCCCCGACCTGCTCCCCCGCGACGAGGTCGCCCGGGCCATCAACACCGAGGTCAAGGAGGGCCGGGGCAGCCCCCACGGCGGGGTCTTCCTGGACATCGCCTCGCGCAAGCCGGCCGACTACATCCAGCGCCGCCTGCCCTCGATGTACCACCAGTTCAAGGAGCTGGCCGACGTCGACATCACCAGGGAGCCGATGGAGGTCGGCCCGACCTGCCACTACGTGATGGGCGGGGTCCGGGTCGACCCCGACACCCAGGCCGCCACCGTGCCCGGGCTGTTCGCGGCCGGCGAGGCCGCCGGGGGCATGCACGGGGCCAACCGCCTCGGCGGCAACTCCCTGTCCGACCTGCTGGTCTTCGGCCTGCGGGCCGGCCGCTACGCCGCCGAGCACGCGGCCTCGGCCGGCGACCCCCCGGCCGTCGACCCGGCCCAGGTCGAGGCGGCCGAGCGCGAGGCCCTGGCCCCGTTCGAGCGGGCCGGCGCCGGCGAGAACCCCTACACCGTCCAGCAGGACCTGCAGGACTGCATGCAGGAGCTGGTCGGCATCATCCGCACCGAGGGCGAGCTGAAGAGCGCCCTGGAACGGATCACGGCCCTCAAGGAGCGGGCGGCCCGGGTCGGGGTCGAGGGGCACCGGCAGTACAACCCGGGCTGGCACCTGGCCCTCGACCTGCGCTCGCTGCTCACGGTGTCCGAGTGCGTGGCCCTGGCCGCGCTGGAGCGCCGCGAGAGCCGCGGCGGCCACACCCGCGACGACTACCCCAAGCCCGACCCGGAGCTGGGCAAGGTCAAGATGGTCGTCCGGGCCCGGGAGGGCAAGGTGGCCGTGAGCCGGGAGCCGCTGGACGACCTGCCCGACGACCTCAGGCAGCTGTTCGAGGAGAAGCCCCGTTCATGACCACCTATGACGTCAACCTGCGCCTGTGGCGCGGCGACCAGGCCGGCGGCGAGCTGCGCGACTACACCGTCGCCTGCGAGGACGGCGAGGTCGTGCTCGACGCCATCCACCGCGTCCAGGCGACCCAGGCCGGCGACCTGGCCGTCCGCTGGAACTGCAAGGCCGGCAAGTGCGGCTCCTGCTCGGCCGAGGTCAACGGCCGCCCGCGGCTGCTCTGCATGACCCGCCTGAACATCTTCGAGCGGGGCGAGCCGATCACCGTCACGCCCCTGCGCACCTTCCCGGTCGTGCGCGACCTGGTCACCGACGTGTCCTTCAACTTCGAGATGGCCAAGCGGGTGCCGGCGTTCGCCCCCCGGCCTCGCGAGGCCGACGGCACCTACCGGATGGCCCAGGAGGACATCGACCGGGTGCAGGAGTTCCACAAGTGCATCGAGTGCTTCCTGTGCCAGAACGTCTGCCACGTCATCCGCGACCACGAGGAGAACAAGCCCAGCTTCGCCGGACCGCGCATGTTCATCCGCTACGCCGAGCTGGAGATGCACCCGCTGGAGACCGGCGACCGGCGCGAGCTGCTCCGCTCCCAGATGGGCCTGGGCCTGTGCAACATCACCAAGTGCTGCACCGAGGTCTGCCCCGAGCACATCAACATCACCGACAACGCCATCATCCCCCTCAAGGAACGGGTCGCCGACGTCCGCTACGACCCGATCACCTGGCTGGGCAGCAAGATCCGGCGCCGCCGGGAGGGCGACCGGCCCTAGCCGGTCACCGAGCCGCCGAGGCGGGTGAGGAGGCCGACGAACGCGGCCTCGGAGAAGCCGACCGCGAACGCGACCGCGGCCACCCCGGCTGGGCCGCCGGCGACGCTGACCAGGCCGCCGTCGTCGATCAGGAACGTGAGCACGCCGGCGGCGGCGCCGACCAGCACCTGGCCGCAGAAGAACAGCCAGAACTGGCGGACCTGGGTGCCGAGGGTGACCTCGTCGCGGAGGCGGATGAGGCCGCCGAGGGCCGCCCCGGCGGCCCCGGCCGCCGCCGCCGACCACAGCGCCCGGTCGTCGGCCACCAACGCGGCCACGGCGGCGGCGAAGGCGGCCACGGCCAGCAGCAGGACCAGGATGGTCGGGGCCGTGACCCGCTGCTTGAGGGCCCAGCGGGCCTTGACGGCCTGGGCCTGCGACTCCTTGGCGTGCATCAGCCGGGCCAGCCGCTCGCGGGTCGCCTCGACCTCGTCGGCCCCCACCGGCTGGGCCGCCTCGGGATGGCGGGTGACCCCGCCGGGGAGCAGCGCCGGCAGCTCGTCGCCGTACAGCGACCGCCAGGTGGCGACCGTGCCCGGCGCCTCGTCGTAGAGGTCGGCCAGCCGGCCGGCCAGGTAGGTACGGTCGCCCAGCTCGATCAGCAGCCGCTCCAGCTCGAAGCGGCGGCCGAGCAGCAGCTCGAGGGTGAGCGGGACCTCGGTCGGGAGGGTGATGCGGTCGCGCAGCTCCTCCTCCCGGTCCTTGAGGGCCGCCGCCTGGGCCGGGTCCCCGCTGAGGCCGTGGGCGGACCGCAGGTACAGGGCGTCGGCGTCGACCACCAGCCGCAGGAAGACCTGGAGGTTCTTGACGAACTCGGCGTCGCGGGCGTCGGGGCTGCGCAGGCCGGGCTCCTCGCCCGTCTCGCGGCGCCCGTGGACCAGCAGCCGCTCCAGCAGCCGCCGCTGGGAGAGCACGGCCTCGCTGAGCTCGGTGCTCGCCGGCACGGGCAACCTCCTCCTTCGGTATTGGTCGGCTGAACAGCATAAACCGGCGTTGACAGCCTGGCTTGCCTGCCAACAAGATCCAGCGAGCGAAAGGGGTGTGCGATGGCGCAGACGGGGCTCCTGACCCTCGACGAGCTGCGGGCCGAGGTCGAGGCCGGACGGGTCGACACGGTGCTGCTGGCCATGGCCGACATGCAGGGCCGGCTCCAGGGCAAGCGGCTGGCCGCCACCCACTTCCTCGACGACGTGCTCCACCACAACGCCGAGGGCTGCAACTACCTGCTGGCTGTCGACGTCGACATGAACACCGTCTCCGGGTACGCGATGAGCTCCTGGGACAAGGGTTACGGCGACTTCGTCTTCAAGCCCGACCTGTCGACCCTGCGGATGGTCCCCTGGCAGGAGGGCACCGCCCTGGTCATGTGCGACCTGGAATGGGAGGACGGCAGCCCGGTCCTGGCCTCGCCCAGGGGGGTGCTGAAGCGGCAGCTGGAGCGGCTGGCCGAGCGCGGCTGGGTCGCCTACGCCGGCACCGAGCTCGAGTTCATCGTGTTCCGCGACAGCTACGAGGAGGCCTGGGCCAAGGCCTACCGCGACCTGCGCCCGGCCAACGACTACAACGTCGACTACTCGCTGCTGGGCACGGCCCGGATCGAGCCCCTGCTGCGGCGCATCCGCAACTCCATGGCCGGGGCCGGCCTGCGGGTCGAGTCGGCCAAGGGCGAGTGCAACTACGGCCAGCACGAGATCGCCTTCCGCTACGCCGACGCCCTGGCCACCGCCGACGGCCACGTCATCTACAAGAACGGGGCCAAGGAGATCGCCGCCCAGGACGGCTGCAGCCTGACGTTCATGTCCAAGTACAACGAGCGCGAGGGCAACTCCTGCCACATCCACTTCAGCGTCCGCGCCGCCGACGGCGACGAGGCGGTGATGGCCGGCGACCGGCAGCACGGCTACTCGGAGCTGATGGAGCAGTTCGTGGCCGGGCAGCTCGCCTGCCTGCGCGAGCTGACCCTGTTCCTGGCCCCCAACGTCAACTCCTACAAGCGGTTCGTGGCCGGGAGCTTCGCTCCCACGGCGGTCGCCTGGGGCCACGACAACCGCACCTGCGCCCTGCGGGTTGTGGGCCACGGCCACGCCCTGCGCCTGGAGAACCGGGTCCCCGGCGGCGACGTCAACCCCTACCTGGGCCTGGCCGCGATCATCGCCGCCGGCCTGCACGGGGTCGACAAGGGCCTGGTCCTCGAGGACGAGTTCACCGGCAACGCCTATGCGGCCGACAAGCCGTCGGTGCCGAGGACGCTGCGGGAGGCCCGCGACCTGTTCGCCGACAGCGAGGTCGCCCGCCAGGCGTTCGGGGCCGAGGTGGTCGACCACTACACCAACATGGCCACCGTGGAGCTGGACGCGTTCGACGCCGCCGTCACCGACTGGGAGCGGTTCCGGGGCTTCGAACGGCTATGACCCGGCCCAGCGGTGCCCCGGCCCCATCCGCCGGTGACGGACCGGACGGCCGACCGGCTGGGCCGTTGTTCGAGGTCCGCGACCCGGCCACCGAGGCGGTGATCGAGCGGCTCGAGGCCGCCACCGCCGACGACGCCGACGCCGCCGTCGCCCGGGCCAAGGGGGCGTTCGAGGGCTGGCGGGCGGTCGCCCCGGCCGACCGGTCCCGGCTGCTGCGCCGGCTGGCCGAGCGCCTCGACGCCGAGCGCGAGCGCCTGGCCCAGCTGGAGATGCGCAACACCGGCAAGCCGATCGGCGACGCCCGGGGCGAGCTGGGCATGGTGGTCGACACCTTCGCCTACTACGCGGGCGCGCCCGAGCGGCTGCTGGGCGACACCATCCCGGTGGCCGGCGGGGTCGACCTGACCTTCCGGGAGCCGCTCGGGGTGGTGGCGCTGATCGTGCCCTGGAACTTCCCCCTGACCATCGCCTCCTGGAAGCTCGCCCCCGCCCTGGCCGCCGGCAACACGGTCGTGCTCAAGCCGGCCGGGCTGACCCCGCTGACCGCCCTCGCCTTCCAGGACCTGGCGGAGGAGGCCGGCATCCCGCCGGGGGTGGTGAACGTGCTCGCCGGGCCGGGCCGGGTGGTCGGCCGGCGGCTGGTCGAGCACCCGGACGTGGCCAAGATCGCCTTCACCGGCTCGACCGAGGTGGGGCGGGGCATCATGGCCGGGGCGGCCGGGACCATCAAGCGGGTCACCCTGGAGCTGGGCGGCAAGTCGGCCAACCTGGTCTTCGCCGACGCCGACCTGGAGGCGGCGGCGGCCGCGGCCCCGTCGGCCGTGTTCGGCAACGCCGGCCAGGACTGCTGCGCCCGCTCCCGCATCCTGGTCGAGCGGTCGGCCATGGACGAGTTCCTGTCGCTGCTGGAGCCGGCCGTGACCGGCCTGCGGGTCGGCGACCCGGCCGACGAGCAGACCCAGATGGGCCCGCTGATCTCGGCCGGCCAGCGCGAGACGGTGGCCTCGTTCGTGCCCGAGGGCACGCCGGTGGCCATCCGCGGGTCCGCCCCCGACGGCCCCGGCTTCTGGTACCCGCCGACCGTGCTCACCGGGGTCGCCCCGGGCGACCGGGCGGCCACCGAGGAGATCTTCGGCCCGGTCGCCGTGGTCCTGCCCTTCGCCGACGAGGCCGAGGCGGTGCGCCTGGCCAACGCCAGCATCTACGGCCTCTCCGGCTCGGTCTGGACCCGCGACCTGGCCCGCGGCCTGCGGGTGGCCAGGGCGCTGGAGACCGGCACCCTGTCGGTCAACTCCAACACCTCGGTCCGGGTCGCCACCCCCTTCGGCGGCTTCAAGCAGTCAGGCGTGGGCCGCGAGCTCGGCCCCCACGCCCTCGACCACTACACCGAGGTCAAGAACGTGTTCATCGCCACCTGACGGCCGCCGTCGCCGTCGAGGTCAGTCGATGAGCTCGAAGTCGGCGTCGTAGTGCAGCACCACGGCGCCGTGGTGCTCGGCCACCGCGGCGGTCAGCAGGCCGACCACGCCGGCGGCGTTCGGCGATGATCTTGGCGTCGGCTGCGTCGCGTCCGGAGTAGCCGGCCTCCAGGTCGACGGTCACGCAGGTGGCCGCGACGCGGTCGCCGATGAGCCCGGCGATGACGCGACGGACCGCCGGGCGGTCGCTGCGCTCATGCGCCGAGGTGTTGAGCGATCAATCCAGATAGCTGCGGCCCAGCTGGCGCAGGCGGGCGTGGGTGCCGCGGTAGAGCTCGGCCGGGGGCAGCAGGTCCTTGCGGAGCTTGGAGACGAAGGTGTAGTTGGGGTCGACCACGTTGGCCACCGGCGCCTCGGCGGCCTGGGTGAGGAGCTGGTAGGCGTCGAGCTGGTCGAGGCCCCAGGCCTCGGCGATCCACTGCACGAGGTCGACCTGGGAGATGCGGAAGGCGTCCTCCAGCGGCCGGGCCGACCCGGTGCTCATCAGGTGGGTGTCGCTCTCCAGCCGGGGCCAGGGCGTCGCCATCCCCTTGACCAGGTCGACGGCGACGACGGTGTCCATGGCCGCCTCCACGGCCACCCCGCAGCTCTCGCCCTCGCCCTGGCGGCAGTGGCCGTCGCCGATCGAGAACAGCGCCCCTTCGACGTTCACGCCCAGGTAGCAGGTGACGCCGGCCCGCATCTCGGGGGTGTCCATGTTGCCGCCGTGGGCGTCGGGGACCAGCGACGAGCGGGCCTCGAACGATCCCGGGGCGACCCCGACGGTGCCGTGCATCGGGTCGAGCGGCAGCTCGACGGCCAGCTCACCGCGCCGGGCCCGGAAGGTCACCGTCCGCCGGGCCCGGTCCACCTCGTACATCCAGACCACTTCGGCCAGCGGCTCCTGGAGCAGGGCGGTGGCGTGGGTGCCGGTCAGGGCGCCGAACAGCGGGATGGTGGTCGAGGCGGCCCAGTCCCGCGACGGCTCGATCGACAGGAAATGGATGGCCAGGGTGTCCCCGGGCTCGGCCCCCTCGACGTAGAACGGCCCGGTCTGCGGGTTGACGTAGGGGAACTCGACCACCCGGGAGACGAGGTCGTCGGGACCCCGGACCCGGCCCCCGAAGGCGTCCTCGGTCCACAGCTCCAGGATGCTGCCCGGCCGGACCCGGCGCACCGGGGGCACGCCCCCGAAGGTCCAGGCGAGCTCCGCCGGGTCCGGCCGGTAGCTGAGCACGTCCATGTGCCGTCCTCCGCGTCAGCTCGGCACCGGCGTCTCGCCGGCGGGCTCGTCGGCGAACACCCGGCCCGTCTCGCGGAGCCGCTCCGGGCGGCTGCGCATGAGGATGACCAGGTACACCAGGCCGATCGCGTACCAGATGCCGACCACGGGGCCGACCAGGCTGATCGGGTAGGGCAGGGCGCTGATGAAGTCGAACGTCTGGATGCCGACCGCGGTGAGGAACGCGGGCAGGAAGGCGAGGATGCCCAGGACCGGGACCAGGCCGTGCAGCAGGGGGTTGAACTCGGCCCGGCCCTCGCGCAGGAAGAAGACCAGGCAGGCCAGGTTCACCACCATGTAGATGGCGATGATGACCGCGGTGACGATGGTGCCGACGAGGGCGAAGGCGGTCAGCGGCCCGTACTGGAGTCCCAGCCAGACCGACACCACCACGCCGACGACGAACTGGACGATCACAGCCACGTCCGGTGAACGCCAGCGCGGGTTGACGTGCTCCAGGGGCCGGGGCAGGACCCGGATGCGGCCGAGAGCGAACCAGGTCCGGGTGGCCGCGTTGGCCGAGGCGTTGGCGTTGGCGATGGCCGAGTTGGCGATGGCCAGGAACACCAGCACCCAGCCAGCGCCCCAGGCCCCACGGGCCAGGGCGTCCCAGGGATTGCCGTCCCCCGAGGCCGGGAACTCGGCGAACCGGTCCGGGCCGAAGGACACGGTGGCCGCATAGGTGGTCAGCACGTAGAACACGCCGATGGCCAGACAGGAGTAGATGACCGCCTGCCGGATGGTGCGCCGCGGGTCCTTGGCCTCCTCGGCCAGGGGGGCCGCGGCCTCGAAGCCGATGAAGGCCAGGATCGTGTAGACGGAGCCGGCGACGACCCCGGAGAGGCCGGTGAAGCCCTCGACGTCGGCGAAGCCGGTGCCGAACACGGAAAGGGTGTTGGCGTCGCCGGCCTGGAAGATCAGGGTGACAGCCAGGGCCGCGAACACGAGGATCTCGAACAGCCCCAGCAGCGTGCCCGCGCCGGTGCTCAGCCGCACCCCGAACCACCCGAGGACGAAGACCACCACGGCCGCGAACACCGCCGACACCACCCACCAGGTGTCGTAGCTCCAGCCGAACTCCTGGTTCAGGGTACTGGCCACCACGTTGCCGAAGATGAGGAACAGCAGCGGCGCCACCAGGGGCTCCACGAACGCGTAGCCCAGCTGACCAGGAAGCCGACGGCCGGGTGCAGGCCGCGGGCGGCGTAGGTGGTGAAGCCGCCGGCCGACGGCAGGCGCCGGGCCAGCTGCCCGATCGAGACCGCCACCAGCAGGCAGCCGACCAGGGCGAAGATCACCGACAGGGGCAGGGCCCCGGCGGCGAAGTTGGCCCCGACGATGATCGAGAAGGCGACCGCGGCCGCCGGGGCCATGTGGGTGATCGACTGGAACAGGACCTCGCGGAGACCGATTGCTTCCCGGGCGAGGCCGGGGGACGGACGGTTCTGCACCATGGCGCGCCTCCTTCGGAGACCTCCCACCACCAGGACAGGCACGCCGAACGGTGAACCGACGCCATCTTCCTTGCAAGTGGCTCGACAGCGACGAGCCGCGCCAACGGGCCGAGGGTGCAGGCGGAACCGCGGCCACGGCGACATACTGGGCCGGCTCATCGGACACAGAGGAGGTCGGTCGAGATCGGTCGGCTCGAGGGGAAGGTGGCCGTCATCACGGGGGCGGCCAGCGGGATCGGGCGGGAGAGCGCGCGGCGGTTCGCGGCCGAGGGGGCGCTGGTGTGCGTGGCCGACCTGGCGGATGAGGCCGGGGAGGCGGTGGCGGACGAGGTCGGCGGGCTGTACCTGCACGCCGACGTGACCGACGAGGACGACGTCGTCGCCATGTACGCCAAGGCGGCGGAGCGCTACGGCGGGATCGACGTGCTGTTCAACAACGCCGGCATCGCCCCGCCGGACGACGTGTCGGTGCTCGAGACCAGCCTGGAGGCGTGGCAGCGGGTCCAGGACGTGAACCTCAAGGCGGTGTTCCTCTGCTGCAAGCACGGCATCCCCCACCTGCTGGCCCGCGGGGGCGGGTCGGTGGTCAACACGGCCTCGTTCGTGGCCGTGATGGGGGCGGCGACCTCGCAGATCTCCTACACCGCGTCCAAGGGCGGGGTGCTGGCCCTCTCACGCGAGCTGGGCGTCGAGTTCGGGCGGCGGGGAGTGCGGGTCAACGCCCTCTGCCCCGGCCCGGTCAACACCCCGCTGCTCCAGGAGCTGTTCGCCAAGGACCCGGAGAAGGCGGCCCGCCGCCTGGTCCACCTGCCCATGGGCCGCTTCGCCGAGGCGTCGGAGATCGCCGCCGCCGCCTGCTTCCTGGCCTCCGACGACGCCAGCTACATCACGGCCAGCACCTTCCTGGTGGACGGCGGCCTGTCCGGGGCGTACGTGACCCCGCTCGGGTAGGAGAAGGCGGATGGTGAAGGCGGTCACGCCTCGATCGTCCCCTCCAGCGGCAGGCGGTGGGTGATCAGGTCGGCCACCGGGACGGCGCCCGAGGCGATCAGGGCCAGGGCCTGCTGGTTGTGGGCGGGGCTGGAGCCGTTGGCGCCGACGATGCCGACCTCGCGGTAGTGGACGATGCTGGCGTCGCAGGTGATGGTCGGCCGGTCCTTGGGCAGGCCGCCGAAGAAGCTGACCATCCCCCGGCGGGCGGCCATGCGCAGGTAGAAGCGGACAACTCTCACTCTGGTCCGGCTCCTCCGCTGGACCGGAAGTGCAGGCAAACGTACCATGAGCGCGGCAGGCGACCTGTCGCGACGGAGCGCGGTTAGCACGTCGCAGGCGTGCTCGCCGCCCGGCTCGGAGGCACAGCATGGCCGTAAACGCCGAAGCAGCAGGCCGCAGCAGGACCGGCAGCGCCCGGGTCGCGGTGCAGAAGTTCGGCACCTTCCTGTCCGGCATGATCATGCCGAACATCGCCGCCTTCATCGCCTGGGGCTTCATCACCGCGTTCTTCATCGAGACCGGCTGGACCCCGGTCGGCGGGATCGGCGGCTTCGGCGAGGACGCCAACGGGGAGCCCAAC
>DASUPQ010000187.1 GCA_036280995.1 Actinomycetota bacterium
CGAGTCGTTGAGCCGGTAGATGGTGGCCAGGGTGAGGGCGATCAGGGCCAGCAGCAGGTAGTAATAGATCGCGTTGCCGCTGATCTCGAACCCGGCGACGCTGAAGCCGGCGCCCATCGACCAGCCGCCGATCACCGGGTCGGGGATCGAGGAGATGCCGTTGGGGCCGCGGGTGATCGGGTCGAGGTTGTTGAGGGTGATGCGGACGATCTCCCCGAACCCGAGGGTGACGATGGCCAGGTAGTCGCCGCGCAGCCGCAGCGTCGGCGCCCCCAGCAGGACCCCGAAGAAGGCCGCGACCACGGGGGCGACGATGAACACCACCAGCAGGAAAGGGATGTGGAAGTTCACGTTGGTGAGCAGGGCGTTGCCGGTGAGCGCGGCCGTGTAGGCGCCGATGCCGAAGAAGGCGACGTAGCCCAGGTCGAGCAGGCCGGCCGACCCGACCACGATGTTCAACCCGAGGGCGGCCAGCACGAACAGGCCGGCCTGGGCGGTCACCTGGATCCAGAAGGTGTTGCCCTCCTGGGTGAAGGGGAACAGCAGCAGGAGCACGGCCAGCAGGGCGATGGCGACGCCCTCGTTGCGGCGGAACGGTCCGGCCAGGCCCTTGAACACGCCGAGGGTGGACAGGGTGGCCGCGATCGCGGTCAGGGCGGTGAAGAAGCCGAGGAACTCGCCCGGGTCGTCGACCTCGATGCCGAGCAGGAAGACCCCGTAGGCGACCAGCTCGGCCACCACGACCACGGCCAGGTCGAGCAGCATCGACCGCCGCGCCCAGGGCGTGGCCGCCGGGGCCGGCTCGGCCGCCAGCAGGCTGCGGGCGCCCAGCCAGGCCAGGACCCCGCCGGCCGCCGTCACCCACGGCCCCGGGCCGAGCCTGCCCACCTCGACGTCGAGGAACAGGACCAGGGTGAGCGCCCAGACCGGCGGGAGGACGGCCAGCCCGACGCCGAGGCGGACCAGGGCCTCGCCCTGGGTCGAGGTTCGCGTCCGGCTGCGCAGCACCAGCGCCCCGTAGACCAGGACGGCCAGGGCGAGCAGCAGCGACCAGGTCCGCACCCCGCCGATCCCGAAGTCGGCCAGCCGCCCGGTGAGGGGCACCCCCTCGACCCGCACCGGCGACAGGGTCCAGTACAGGTAGGAGCCGAGGATGCCGACCACCCCGCCGGCGGGGACCGCGATCAGCGGCAGGCGGACCCGTTGCCGCAGCCGGGCCATGGCCTCGGCCCGGGCGTCGCCCCGGCGCCGGTCGGCCACGGCCGTGGGCGCGGCCATCAGGCCGCCACCCGCTCGCCCAGCAGGCCCGTCGGCCTGAACACCAGCACCAGGATGAGGACCCCGAAGGCGAACACGTCCTGCCACTCGCCGCCCAGGTAGGCGGCGCCGAACGTCTCCAGGATGCCGAGCAGGAAGGCGCCCAGGACGGCGCCGCCGATGTTGCCGATGCCGCCGAGCACGGCCGCCGTGAACGCCTTGAGGCCGGCGATGAAGCCCATGAAGAAGTTGACCTGGCCCAGGTACATGCCGGCCAGAACCCCGCCGATCCCGGCAAGGGCGGAGCCGATGATGAAGGTCAGGGCGATGATCATGTCGACGTTGATGCCCATCAGCCGGGCCGTGTCCGGGTCCTCGGCGGTCGCCCGCATCGCCTTGCCGAGCCGGGTCGTGCGGATGAAGGCCGTCAGGATGAACGTCAGCAGCAGGGCCAGGCCGACCATGAACACCCAGAGCACCTGGATGGTGGCCCCGAAGAGCTGGAAGGAGGTGTTGGGGAACAGGTCGGGGAAGGCCAGCTGGCCGCGCGAGTAGAACACGGCCACCAGCTGCTGGAGAGCGAAGCTGGCCCCCAGGGCGGTGATCAGCGGCGCCAGTCGAGGTGCGTTGCGCAGCGGCCGGTAGGCGAAGCGATCGAGGCTCACCCCGATGAGCGGGGTCAGCAGGGTGGCCATCAGCAGCACCACCAGCAGGGCGACCAGCGAGGTACTGCCCCAGCCGAAGGCGCTCACGCCGAGGTTGAAGGTCCAGAGCCC
>DASUPQ010000188.1 GCA_036280995.1 Actinomycetota bacterium
CGCGGCCCCGGGTACCGTGGCTCGGTGATTTCCTCGAGCGTCGCCCGCGCGGTGGTCTCGACAGTTCTCGACTGGTATCAGGAGCACCGCCGGGACCTGCCGTGTGTTGAACGGCGCTCAGGATGAGGATGACGGCGTCACTGATGGTGAGGATGTTCTGAGGGTGTGAAGAGGCCCGCCGACGTGGTCGGCGGGGCCTTCGTGTTCGTGGTGTCGGGTTGGTGATCAGGCCGTCGCGGGGGTGTTCATTCGGCGGTGACTTCGGTGACGGCGGCGCGGGCGCTGGATTCGTCGACGATGGCCTTGTTGGTGGCGTAGGCGGCGACGAGGGCTTGGATGGCGAGGTTGTTTACCGCGCGGGGTAGGCCGCGGGAGACCTGGTGGATCAACGCGGTCGCGTCGTCGCTGAACAGCGTGTCGGATCGCCCGGCGAGTTTCAGGTGGTGGGTGAGGTAGCCAGCGGTCTCGTCGCCGGTCATCCCGGCCATGGCGTAGCGCAGGGTGATGCGTTGATCGAGGGCGGCGAAGGTGCCCAGCTTGATCCGGCGCCGCAGGGTGGGCTGTCCGACGAGCAGGCATGCGAACGGCGAGTGGGAATCCATGTCGGCGTTGGTGAGCAGCCTGAGCTCCTCGAGCTGGTCGGGAGAAAGCAGGTGGGCTTCGTCGAGGACGACGATGGTGGTGCGGCCGCGTTCGTGTTCCTCGGCGGCGAGTAGGTCGGTGGTCTGCGGGATCAACGCAGCCTTGTGGAAACGCGGGACTCCGCCGAGGGCGGTGACGATGCTGCCGTAGAGGCCGCGGCCGCCGACGGCGGGGTTGCCGAGGTAGATGACGGTGTGCCGGCTCGCGTCGAGGCCGGCGAGGGCGGCGCGGATGGCGACGGTCTTGCCGGCGCCGACCTCGCCGGTGATCACGCCGAGGCCCCGTTCGTTGATGCACCAGCCGGTCCGGGCGACGGCTTCGGCGTGCGCGGTGTGGCGGTGCAGCATCTGCGGCGCCAGGCCCCGGCCGAACGGGGTCTTGGAAAAGCCGTAGTGGGATTGGAGCTTCTCGATCATGGGAGCACCTCACGGTTCTGGGTGAGCGAGCCGTCGGCGCCGGTCTCGTCGCCGATCTGGTTGTCGTTGATGCCGGGCATCGGCCCTTGGCCGGGCAGGGGTCCGTCGGCTAACTGGGAGTAGCGGAGCCGGTCGGCGAGTTCGGTGGTGTGGCGGGCTTCGACGAGTCCGAGGTAGTTGATCCCGGTCGCCGCCGCCGCCGGGGCCGCGGTGGTGTCGTCGGGGCGGGCTTTGTGGTGGACGTGCCGCCCGATCGTGTGTGGGACCGCGGCTCCCATCGGCCGCCCGTGCCAGCGGACCTCGATGCGGGTGAGGTCGAACGGGTCGAACACCAGCTCCACCTTCCGTCCGACCAGGGCGGCGTCGACCTGGTAGCGGTTGCCGTGCAGCCCGACGGTCGCGGTCTTGGTCACGGTGCGCCACTCCGACCACAAGAACGCCTCCCGCAGCTGGGCCGGGGTGGGCAGCGGCGGGGTGATCACCGACCAGCGATCCCACGGGGTCTGCCTAGTCTCGGAGTGGGCGCGGCGGTGGTAGACGGTCTCCACCCACGCGGTGAACAAGGTGTTCAGCTGCTCGATGTCGTCGAGCTCGCGGCCGGAGCCGATCTCGACCAGGAACTGCTCCCGGACGGTCCGGAAAACCCGCTCGATCTTCCCGCGTCCCTCGGGTTAACCGGCTAATATCCCTTGGTCTTCGATGCTGGGTCGAGTGGCCTGGGTGCTACTTCGGTTTGCTGTTGCGGGTCAGCCGGCGGAGTTGTTCTTCGTGGCGGCGGACATTGGCCGCGACGGCCTCGAGGGCACCGCGGAGCTGGTCGATCTGCACGGCCAGGCCGGTGAGGGTGAGCGCGTCGCGTTCGCGTTGCCGGTGTTCCTCGACGAGGGCGCGGAGCTCGGGGCGTCGGTAGAGGGTTGCGCGTCCGATGCCGGCCCGTCCGGCGACGGAGCCGAAGCTGATGGGTTCGCCCGTGATGGCCAGCTCGCGGCAGGCCTGTTCCACGCGTGCGGCGAGGGTGGTGTTCATGCGCCGCCCTCGACTGTGGTGATGAGCCGGTCGAGCCGGTCGGCGAGGGCGGTGTGGCGGCTGGCCTCGGTGGTCCAGCCTCGCGCCTGGGCGTCGGCGGCCAGCGCCTCGGCGTCGATGCGTTGCGCGGCAAGGATCGGCAGGAACGTCGCGTCGGTGCGAAGGTTAGGGCAGTGCTCGCAGATGTTCGCGTAGGAGCAGGCGCCCTGGGCTGCGGTGCGTAGGCAGTAGCCGCCGGCGAGCCGGGCCTTGATCAGCGGCGCCTGCTGCCAGTCGCGTTGCCCACCGGTGACATCGGTGAGCGGCAACGGTGTGCGCTCGGGCAGGACCGGGCCGAGGCGGGCCTTGGCCAGGGTGAGGGCTTTCTCGTAGTCGGCGCGCACGGTGGCGTCGAACAGCCGGCCGTAACGCAGGCTCATCTCGGCCGAGACATGGCCGAGCAAAGCCATCAGGGCCTGCAGGGAGACTCCGGAGTTGACCAGGGCGGTGGCGTAGGTGTGTCGGAGCTGGTGAGGAGTCGCACCGTCCAGCCCGGCTTCGGCAGCTGCCCGGGCGAGCTCATTGCGTAGTGTGTCGATCGAGATCCGCCGACCCTGATGGGTGAGCAGGAAGTCGACCGGCTTGCCGGTGCGGGGATACGGCAGTGGGCGCCCCGATGAACGGTGCTCGACGATCCGGTCCAACAGGGACAGGGTTTCCTCGTCGATCGGCACCATCCGTTCGCTGTCCAGCTTCCCCAGCGGCACCTTCAGCCACGCCCCGGCGCCGGGAACCTCGTGCACGCAGTCCAGCTCCAGATCGCGCAGCTCGCCGATTCGCATGCCGGTGGCGCGCAGCAGCAGCAGCGCGTCGGCGCGCAGTCTGTTCGGTGAGGCGTGCAGCGCGGCGGTCAGGCGACGATCGGCGTCGGCGGGTAGGTAGCGCGGCAGCGGTCGTGGTAGCCGCGGGACGTCGCGCGGGAAGATCAGCCGGCGGGCCGGCGCGTCGGTCCATCCCCACTCGATCACATCGTCGATCATCCGGCCCACGGTGAGAATCCTGCTGCGACGTTCAGATGCCGACAGCGGCGAGCCGGTGCGCGGATTAACAGACGCCGCGGTCTCGGCGAGGTATGGCTCGATGTGCCGCTGCCGATCCAGCTCGGCCAACGAGTCCAGCGCCGGATCGAGATCGGCGATGAAGCGGACGAAGTGGCCGAGCCGGCCCGCGATGTGCGCGACGGTGTTCGCGGTGCGGGTGCCGGCGGCGCACTCGAGATAGCGAGCCAGGGACGCGGCCACCGGTTCGGGCACGCCGATGAACTGATGCCCGGCCGGGAGCTTCAGGTGCGCGGTGTTCTTCACCGGAGCGGCCACCGGAACGCCCAGGTGGTAGAGCACGGTGCGGGTGGCGGCCAGCGCAGTGCGGTAGTGCTTGAGCGGCTTGCCGTGCGCGTTCTCCCGCTCGCCGATTGCCTGAGCGAACCCGGCGAGGTCCGCCTCGGTCAGCCCGGCAAGACCGTGACCGGTCTGGATCAGCATCCGCATCAACACCTGGCTGGCCATCCCGGCCGCGGTCTTGTCGGTGAACCCGAGGGCGAGCGCAGCGGCCAAGAACCGGTCCAGGTCAGCGGCGAGCGGGCTGGTCCTGGCCTCGCGCAGCACCGCAGGCAGTTTGCGTTCCAGCAGATAGTCATAGCCAGGTCGAAGATGCCCGAACAGCATCAGATAGTTGATCAACGGGCGGGTCGAGGACCACATTCGCATCCGCGCCGGCAACGACTGGGCCGCCCACGCTTGCGGGTCGGGCCAGCGCCGCAGGAACGCGCGGGCACCCGCGGTGAAGGCGCTGTTGCCGGCGCCCCGCCCTCGCAGCGTCGCCAGATAGCCAGCCAGCAGCCCACCCGGCTCCGACGACGCACTACTGGGCGCGTTGGCGAGCGCGGGCAGCATCGTAGGAGGCACGCAGGTGCGCCGGAGCGAGATGGATGTAGGCGGCCGAGGAGTCCACATGATCATGACCGAGCAGCGCCTGCAACACCGCCAGATCCACACCGGCCTCGGCCAACGCGGTGCCGAACGAGTGCCGCAGCGCGTGCGGATGTCCGGCCGGCACCCCGGCCCGTTTTCGGTGATGACGGAACACCGTGCGCAGTCCCGCAGCGGTCAGCGGCTGTCCACGGTGTGGGCCCTTGGCGACCAGGAACAACGCCGGACTGTCGGACTCTGGCCGCTCGGCCAACAGGTAGATCTGGATCAGCCCGGCAACGTCGACATCCAGCGGCACCCGACGTTCCTTGTCGCCCTTACCGATCACCCGCACCCATCCAGTCGGGATGTCCACGTCGCGCACGGTCAAGGCCAACACCTCGGCCGACCGCAACCCGCTGAACAGCATCAGCCCCGCCATGGACCTGTCCCGGTCAGTGCGGAAACTGCCCAGCAGGGCAACAGTCTCCGCGCTGTCCAGGCCGCGAGGTAGTCGCCGTGGCTCACGCACCCGCAGCCGCGAGCGGCCCTTCGGACGTCCCAGATGCGCCAACAGCCCGGCCCGCTGCGCAGGCGTGGCCCGCCGCGCCGCACCGGACCGCGGCACCGGGCTGACCAGATCCGGGTCTCGCATCTGCCGGTACCCGAACAGCCCCGAGATCGCCGCGAGCCGGCGGTTGATCGTCGACGGCGCGTATCCCGCCGAACGACCGGTCCGCAGCCCGACCACGTTCCCACCCGCCTGGCCCGGCAGCACCGTGCCGCGGCAGAACGTCAGGAACCGCAGCAGCACATCCGTGCTCACCTGCGCCACGGAAAGATCCTGATCGACCAGCCAGCGAGCGAAGGCCAGCAGGTCGAACGCGTAGGCCCGAACCGTGCGCGGCGAGTAACCCCGATCGGCGACATACCCCAGGTACTCGTTGATCACCTGCAGATCCGGTGGGCCCTCACCATCCAGGCACCACGATCCGTCACGCAGCACCGCCCGCAACTCACCCGGCCCACTCGTCATGAGACCCAGGTATGCCAGATGTCTCACCACCAACGCAATCACCCTGTGCTTACGGCGTGTCGCGCTGTCCAGTCAGAGGGAATTAGCCGGTTAAGAGAGGCTGGCCGGGCCGGGAGTGGACCAGCCGGATCCCCAGACTGGCGCAGGCCCGCAGCAGCTGCTTGTCCACGAACGCCGACCCGTTGTCGACATAGATCGAGCCCGGGATCCCGCGGGCGGCGAGACCGCCGCGCAGCGCGGCCTCCAGCCGGACGGTGTCCTCGCGGCGGGCCCACCGGTAGCCGGTCAGCATCCGGGAATGATCATCGATGAACGCGCACAAGATCGCCTTCCGGCCGCCGACGGTGGGGCCGTGCAACGCGTCCCCGGTCCACCGCTGGTTCGGCGCGTCGGCCTCGAACCGGCCAAACGCCGCCGGTGGCTGCCCGTTCGGGCGAGTCGTGAGCTCGAGCCGGACGAAATGGCGCTGCAGGGTCCGCTCGTCCGGCGCCCAACCGGCGTGGGCCCGCAGGATCGCCGCGACCTGCGCCGCGGTCCGCTCGGGCACCTCCCGTTTCAACGCGGCGGCGAGGTCGAGCACTTCCGCCGGGGTCCGCGGCCCGACCTGTCGCGGGCTGGGCACCAGGGCGTCGAAGCCGCCGCGGCGCCAGTCCCGGATCCACCGGTCGATCGTGGCCCGCGAGGGCCGGACCGGCTGCCCGAACGGTCCTTGATGCTCAGTCTCCGCCAGTGAGCGGACCAGCCGGCCCCGTTGCCTGGTCGACAGCTCGGGGTCAGCGGCGTCGCGGATGAGCGCATACCTGAACAGACCGACCGTCCGAGCCCGCTCCGCCCGGACCTGATCCTCATTCCTGCCCTGACTACCGGTCACGTTCCCAGCTCCCTTGTCTCGTGATGAACACACGAAGGGCGAGGCTTCCCGACCAGTCGGGCGGCGCCAAGGGTCAGTTCGTGTTGGCCACCAGCACCGCCCCGCCCGGGGCGAGTAGCCGGCCACCCGTGATCGCGGAGACCAGCTGCCACGGCGACACCGCGCCGACCACCCCGAGCCGGCGACGAGCCGCGGCAGCCACCACCCCGACCACCTCGACCGCATCCGCGAACACCGACCGGGTTGGACCGATCGGGCCGTGCAGCGGGTCGAGCTCGATGAGCAGCCCGGCGAGGATCGAGCGCACCGTCTCCGCGTTCCGGCCGAACGCGCGCAGCCAGCCCCGGACCGTCGACACCGGCCGGTCCAGCAAGACGGCGATCGGTCGATGCCCGGCCCCAGCGGCCTTCTGCCGTAGGGCTGCCCCGATCACCTCGGCGGTGTCGGCCCGGCGCCACAGGCACGCCACGCTCACCAGCACATGCGTCACCCGGCAGCCAGCGCATCGGACCCGCCGCGGTCGCAGCCGCCCGACGCCGCGAACAGTCCTCGCCCGGGCATAGCCCCACCGGGCCAGGCCGCCGCCGCACGGGCAGACCAGCTCGCCCGCCGACAGTCGCCGCTCGACCTCGGCCGAATCCGTACCTACCATGATCACGGGTGCCTCCATGCACCAAGGAACGGCCCTCCCTTCCGGCCAAGGAAAGGGGAGGGCCGTTGCGCTTCCACCAACGTGATCAGATTGTCGTCGCACACCAACCGGCAGCCGCCAGATCGCCGGACTGGTGGACATCCTCACCGGCAACACCGCTGCGCCGCTACACCGTGCTCACCTCAGGTGTCGGTCAACACTCAGCGCGCTCGACCGCCCACAGTCCGAAGCCCTGAAGCTCGAGTTCGTCCTCCCAGGAGCCGATCATGGCCGCCGACGCGGCCCGGTCGTAGGTGGA
>DASUPQ010000189.1 GCA_036280995.1 Actinomycetota bacterium
GAGGGCCGTTCCTTGGTGTCATAGGAGGCACCCGTGGTCATGGTAGGGACGTGCCCGGTCGAGGTCGAGCGGCGGTTGCGGGCCGGCGAGCTGATGTGCCCGTGCGGGGGCGGGTTGAGCCCGTGGGGTCATGCCCGGCAGCGGGTGGTCCGCGGCGTCGGGGTGCTTCGTCCGCGGCGGGCCAGGTGCGGCCGGTGCCTGGTCACACACGTGCTGCTGGCGGTGTCGTGCCTGCTGCGGCGGGCTGACGGGGTGCAGGTGATCGGGGCGGCGCTGACGCGCAAGGCCGCCGGCGAGGGACATCGGCCGATCGCGGCCACGTTGGATCGGCCGGCGGCGACGGTCCGGGGCTGGCAGCGGGCGTTCGGCCGGAACGCGGCCCGGGTGCGGGCGGCGCTGGTTGCCCTGCTGGTGCAGGTGGACCCGTTGACCGGTCCGCCGCCGGTGCACGGCAGGGTGTTCGCCGATGCGGTCGAGGTGGTCGGGTCGTTGGCGTCGGCGGCCCGCCGCCGGCTCGGGGTGGTGGGCGCGGTGTCGGCGTGGCAGGCCGCGGCCGGGGTGACCGGCGGGCTGATGCTGTCCCCGGCCCGGTGCTGGGAGCCGATCAACACGAACCGCCCCTTGGAAAGGGTTTGGTGATCAAGGACTCTCGCGACTCGTGTGTGTTCATCGAGCGTGGAGGAGGGTGTGATGGCCGCCGGCCATGACAGGGAAGAACAAGTGCGGGCCGAACGGGCCCGGGCGATCGGGTTGTTCCGGTACGGGCTGATCCGGGAGGCGGCCGACCCGCGGTTGTCGACCAAGCAGCGGGGCCGGTTGGTCCGGGACCTGGCCGGCCGGGAGCATCCCGGGCCGTTCGGCACCCCGGTGCGGGTGGCCAGGCCGACGATCGACCGGTGGATAAGAGATTGGCGCCGCGGCGGGTTCGACGCGCTGGTGCCCCACCCGCGGCGGGTGCAGCCGCGCACCCCGGCGCAGGTGCTGGAGTTGGCGGCCGCGCTGAAGCGGGAGGTGCCGGCCCGGACCGCGGTGCAGATCGCGACGATCCTGCGGGCGCACAGCGGCTGGTCACCGGACGAACGGACCCTGCAACGACACTTCGTCCGGCTGGAGCTGAACACCCGCCCGGACGGGCAACCACCGCGGGCGTTCGGCCGGTTCGAGGCCGAGGCGCCGAACGTGCGGTGGACCGGCGACGCCCTGCACGGGCCGGTCGTCGGCGGCCGCAAGGCGATCCTCTTCGGGTTCGTCGACGATCACAGTCGGCTGGTCGTGGGGCACCGGTGGGGCCACCTGGAGGACACCGTCCGGCTGTCCGCCGCACTACGAAACGCGTTGGCGTGCCGGGGAATCCCGCAATCCGTGTACCTGGACAACGGCTCGGCGATGGTCGACCGGCAGCTGCAGCGGGCCTGCGCGGTCCTGGGCATCCGGCTGGTCCACAGCCGACCCGGACAACCGGCCGGCCGCGGCAAGATCGAGAAGTTTTTTCGCACCGTGCGGGAGCAGTTCCTGGTCGAGATCACCCCCGACCGGGGGCCGGCCGACCTGGTCGAGTTGAACACCCTGTTCACCGCGTGGGTGGAGACCGTGTACCACCGGCGGGTGCACACCGAGACCGAGCAGGCCCCGCTGGATCGGTGGTCGGTGATCGGCGCCCCGACCCTGCCCACCCCCGCTCAGCTGCGGGAGGCGTTCCTGTGGTCGGAATGGCGGACCGTGGGCAAGACCGGGACCGTGGGTCTGCACGGCAACTCCTACGAGGTCGACGCCGCGCTGGTCGGCCGGCGGGTCGAGCTGGTCTTCGACCCGTTCGACCTGACCCGCCTGCAGGTCCGCTGGCACGGCCGGGACATGGGAGCGGCGGTGCCGCACCGCATCGGCCGGCACGTGCACGCCAAGGCCCGCCCAGAACCCGACACCAACCCACCGGCGGCGGCGACCGGGATCGATTACCTGGCGCTGGTCGCGGCCCAGCACACCGCGGAACTGGCCGACCGGGTCCGCTACGCCCAACTGCCCGATCAGGAGCCCGACCCGGACACCACCGGACGGCAGGCTCAGCAGTGATCGAGAAGCTCCAATCCCACTACGGTTTCACCCGCACCCCGTTCGGCAAGTCACTGCCCCCGCAGGCGCTGCACCGGCACGCCGCGCACGCCGAAGCGGTCGCCCGGATCGGTTGGTGCGTCCGCGAACAAGCGCTCGGGGTGGTCACCGGCGAGGTCGGCGCCGGCAAGACCGTCGCCCTGCGCGCCGCCCTGGCCGGGCTGGACAGCAGCCGGCACACCGTGATCTACCTGAGCAACCCGGCCGTCGGCGGTCGAGGCCTGTACGCCGGGATCGTCACCGCCCTGGGCGGCGTCCCCCGGTTCCACAAGTCGGCGCTCATCCCGCAGACCATGGACCTGCTCGCCGCCGAGGAACACGAGAGAGGTCGCTGTGTCGTATTGGTCCTTGACGAGGCGCACCTGATGGCCGCCGACCAGCTCGAGGAGTTGCGGCTGCTGGGCAACGCCGAGATGGACAGCCACTCGCCGTTCGCTGCGCTGTTGGTCGGCCAACCCACCCTGCGGCGGCGGATCAAGCTGGGCACCTTCGCCGCCCTGGACCAACGGATCGCGTTGCGCTACGCCATGACCGGCATGACCAGCCAGGAGACCGCGGGCTACGTGCGACACCACCTCGAGCTCGTCGGCCGCAGCGACACCCTGTTCAGCGACGATGCCCTGGCCCTGATCCATCAGGTCTCCCGCGGACTGCCCCGGGCGGTGAACAACCTGGCCGTGCAGGCCCTCGTCGCGGCCTACGCCACCAACAAGGCCGTCGTCGACGAATCCAGCGCTCGGGCCGCCGTCACCGAAGTCACGGCAGAGTGACCATCACCCCGCCAGCATGACCACCAAAGGCCCCGCCGGCCAGGCCGGCGGGGCCTTTGCACACCACCATGCTCATCACCATCAACGACGCGATCGTCATCGTCTTGAGCGTCGCGGAACACCGACTTCGAAGTACAGCTGGCGAGGCCCGGGTCACCACCGACTCGTCTGGCAGGCGCGGTGTGACCACCGGCCAGGCGCGTC
>DASUPQ010000190.1 GCA_036280995.1 Actinomycetota bacterium
GAGGCCGTGGGGGCGGTGGCCGCCGGCACCATGTCCGAGGAGGACCTGGACGAGCTGGAGCGGGTGGCCTGCCCGACGGCCGGGTCGTGCGCCGGCATGTACACGGCCAACACCATGGCGGCGGTGTCCGAGGCCATCGGCATGGCCCTGCCCGGGTCGGCCACCCCGCCGGCGGTGTCGGAGCGCCGCGCCGAGGCGGCCCGCCGCACCGGCGAGGCCGTGGTCAACCTGCTCCGGCTCGACATCCGGCCGCGCCAGATCATGACCAGGCCGGCCTTCCTGAACGCGGCCGCGGTGGTCATGGCCACCGCCGGGTCGACCAACGCCGTCCTCCACCTGCTGGCCATCGCCAACGAGGCCGGGGTGGAGCTGACCATGGACGACTTCGACGCCGTGAGCCGGCGCGTGCCCCACATCGTCGACATGCGCCCCGGCGGCCGCTTCGTCATGGCCGACGTCGACCGGGTCGGGGGCATCCCGGTGGTGCTGCGCGAGCTGCTGGGGGCGGGACTGCTGGACGGCGACGTCCTCACCGTCACGGGCAGGACCATGGCCGAGAACCTTGAGGGTGCGGGCGAGCCGGATGGCGAGGTCGTCCGCCGGGTCGCCTCCCCGATCGCCGCCGAGGGCGGCCTGGCCGTGCTCCGGGGCAGCCTCGCCCCCGACGGCTCGGTGGTGAAGATCCCCGGCAACGAGAACCTGGACTTCCGCGGCGCGGCCAAGGTCTTCGAGTCCGAGGAGGACTGCTTCGCCGCCGTCACCGGCGGCCACGTCGGCAAGGGCGACGTGCTGGTGATCCGCAACGAGGGCCCCAAGGGCGGACCCGGCATGCGCGAGATGCTGGCCGTCACCGGCGCCATCAAAGGGGCCGGCCTCGGCAAGGACGTGCTGCTGATCACCGACGGGCGCTTCTCCGGGGCCACCTACGGGGCCTGCGTCGGCCATGTCGCCCCCGAGGCGTTCGTAGGCGGGCCCATCGGCCTGGTCGTCGACGGCGACGTCATCTCCATCGACGTTGCCGCCCGCCGCCTCGACCTGGAGGTCGACCCGGACGAGCTCGACCGCCGCCGTGGCGCCTGGAAGGCGCCCGAGCCCCGCTACGCCCGGGGCGCCCTGGCCAAGTACGCCGCCCTGGTCGGGGGGGCCGACCAGGGCGCGGTCTGCGGCTAGCCCGTCGCTAGCCGGGGCGTTCGATGTCCAGGTAGTTGACCTTGTTGTTGCTGGCGCCGGCGCCGTTGCTGACCGTCAGGCGGCCGTCGCTGACGGTGACGGTGGCCGTCCCCTCGATCCACCGGGTCGACGAGGTCGGGGTGCCGCTCACCACCAGGACGCCCTCCACGTTGACCCGGAACACGCTGTTGACCTGGCTCGGGTCACCGCTGACGAGGTGGACCCGGTAGGTCCCGTTGGGCACGGCGATCTCGAACCCCGCGTTGGGGTTGGCCGGTTTCTGCATGTGGACCAGGGTGTCGTAGCGCTGGTCGGGTGACCGCGTCGAGTTGCGGTCCTTGGCCGTGTGGTTGGCGGCCGTCCAGCCGTAGGTGAAGGCGCCGCGGTTGCGGTAGGTCGTCCCGTCGGCCTTCAGGTAGCCGGCCGGCACGGCCGCGCTGGCCGGCTGGAAGTTCAGCCTGGCGTGGGAAACCCAGCCTTCCTGGTAGGTGGCCGTGTAGCTGGTGGCCGTGGCCGGGGCGACGATGTTGTGGGTCTGGGCGCCCCCGTCCGACCAGGAACGGAAGCCGTAGCTGCGGCCGCCGAGGGTCTGGGGCGAGGGGGCGCTGACCGAGTTGCTCGACCCCACGATCACCGTGCGCGTGAACGGGGCCGTGCCGCTGGCCGAGCCGACCGTCAGCTGGAGGCCGCTCGGGCTGGTCTGGAAGGTCAGGTTCACCGTCTGCGGGTCGAGCCGGACGGTCTCGGTGTCGCTGAGCCCGCCCGGGTCGGTCGCGGTCAGGGTCAGCTCCAGGTGGGACGGGTACTCGTGGTCGGGGGCGACGAAGCTGCCCGAGGCCACGCCGTTGAAGGTCTGGACCGGGTGCGAGTGGCAGTTGCCGCCGCCGTCGCAGTGCTGCAGCACCAGCGACCACGACAGGGCCGAGGCGGGCAGGTTGCCGCTCTGTGGGTCGGTCGCGCCGCCCGAGAACGTCACCGTGTCGCCCACCTTCCAGCGCAGCGAGGACGCCGGGGTGGAGATGGCCGCCGTGGGGGCGGTGTTGCCGGCGGTGATCGTCACCGCGTCGGTGTCGCTGGCCCCGAGGTTGTCGGTGACCCGCAGCCCGGGCATGTAGGTGCCGGGCTGCTGGTAGGTCCAGCTGGCCGTCACTCCGGTGGCGTCGTCGAAGGCGCCGTCGTCGTCCAGGTCCCAGGCGTAGCTGAGGGTGGCCCCGGGGTCGGGGTCGCTCGACCCGCCGCCGTTGAAGCTGACCGTCAGCGGGGCCGGCCGATTGGTCGGGGTGGCCGCGGCCACCGCCGTCGGCGGGGTGTTGGCGCCGGCGAAGCGGATCTTGCGGACCGCGCCGGCGGTGCCGCCCTGGAAGTCGGCGTACCACAGGTCACCCGTGACCGGGTTGACCTCCAGGTCGACCGGGTTGCTGGCCTGGGCCCCGAAGGTGGCCCGGTTGGCCGGGTCGGGCAGCCCGTTGGCGCCGGCCCGCATCACCCAGATGCAGTCGCGGGTGTAGTCGGCGAAGAACAGCGCCCCGCGGTAGTCGGCCGGGAACGACCCGCCCGACGACGGTAGAAGGCGACCCCGGCGGTCGAGGAGCCGCCCGACGGGCAGGTCTCGCCGGGCACGACCAGCCCGGAGTGGCTGTAGGTGTAGTAGGGGGCGGTGACCGCGGCGGCCCCGGCCGCGTACAGGTTCTCGCAGATGGTCAGGTTGGGGCTGTCGTAGCCGCTCTGGCGGCCGGCACCCTCGTAGCAGGGCCAGCCGAAGTTGGTCACCCTGGCGGTCGGGCTGGGGATGCGGTTGATCTCCTCCCAGTCGTTCCAGCCAACGTCGCCGGCCCACAGCTCATCGGAATCGGGGCGCATCGTGAAGCGGAAGGGGTTGCGCTGCCCGTAGGCGATGATCCGCCGGGCGTTGAGGTCGCTGGACCCGATCATGGGGTTGCCGGCCATGGCCGCCCCGGTGGCCGGGTCGACGCGGATGATCGTGCCGTCGAGACTGACCGGGTCGGCGGTGGTGCGCAGGTCCTGGCTGCGCAGGGCGCCGCCCTCGGCCGTCGGCGGGGCCAGGACCGTGCCGGCAGGGGTCGGCGGGTCGCCGCAGGGGTTGAGCGGGCTGCCATCCTGGCCGTAGTCGACGAAGTTGAAGCTGGCCCGGTCGCCGCCGCTGGCGTAGAGGGCGCCGTCACGGCCGAACTCCACCGCGCCGACGCTGTGGCTGGGGTACTGCTGGCACCAGTCCTCGATCAGCACCTGCTCGGCTCCGGTCATGGCGTTGCCGCCGGCGGTGGCCTGCAGGCGCGACAGCCGGCCCGAGACCAGGCAGCCGTCGGCGGTCGCCCCAGGCGGGGTGGGGCAGGGGTCGGAGTACACCCCGGGGTCCCCCCAGCGCGGCGCCGGGGCGGTCGAGCCGAGCTCGTGGTCGTAGGTGTAGAGGACGTAGACGTAGGGGTTGGTGGGG
>DASUPQ010000191.1 GCA_036280995.1 Actinomycetota bacterium
CCCCGTCCCCGGTCCGCGGCTGCGGCACCCGGTCGGCGGGCATGGCCAGCACCTTGTTCGCGGCCAGCAGCGCGTCGCCGGCGTCGGACTTGCCCCGCCGGCCCCGCTCCCCGCGGGAGGGCCGCTCCACCTCGACCACCCGAATCCCGACGGCCTGCAGCGCCCGGCACAACCCGGCGCCGTAGCTGCGGGTGCCCTCCAGCCCGACCAGGAACCGTTCCGACGGCACGGTCTGCAGCACCCAGGTCACCGCCTGGGCGTAACCGTCTTCGTCGTTGTCGATCGTGATCTCGGCCAGCATCGCACCGACCGGGGAAACCACACACAGGCTCGTGGTGTCCACATGCGTATCACCGCCGACGACCGCGTCGACGAAATGTGCCACTCTAGGTGGCTGGTGTCGAACGGCTGTTGGTGGGTGACTGTGCCGCTGGGGTGTCCAGGGTGGACGTGAGCCGGCCGGGAGGATCGAGTTCGTGTTCGGCCGCGCGGGCGCGATCTGCGGATTCCGACGCGTCGTTGGCCGTGGTGGGGCCACTCTGGCTGCCCAGTAGGCCGTTTCGGCCCGTGAGGCCCCCGCCCATCAGGCCGCGGCGGCCCACCCGGCCCCGGTGGAGGCCACGCCGAGCACGGCCAGCCGGGCGAGGTTGACCGCCGCGGCCAGCAGGGAGAAGTCGGCGGCGATCTTGATCGTGCCCCGGACCCGGGCCCGGCGTCCGCCGTGCTTGCGGCGCATCAGGTGCCCGATCTTGCGTTCCACCTTCGGCCGGGTGCCCCGGTAGTCGGCGATCCAGTCCGGATCCCGTTGCCGGGCCCGGGCCGCGGCCAGCGCCCCCTCGTGGACGCCGACGCTGATCGTCCGCCCGGCCCGTGCGGTGGTGCACTGCTCACGCAACGGACACCCCGCGCACAACGTGCCGAACGCGGCGGTACCGGCGCCGTTCCGGTCGCGGACGATCGGCGTGGTGTTCCCGGCCGGGCACCGGACCGTGTCGGCGTCCAGATCGATGTCGAATCGGTCCTTGGCGAAACGACCGCCCGCGGCGACCGGCGGCTGGGTCTTGCACTTGGACTCGATCCCGGCCCGATCCAACCGGTCCTGGAATTCGCCGGTGCCGTAGGCGTTGTCGCCGAACACACACGCCCGGTCCGCAGCCGCGTCGACAGCGGGGGCATCGCCCGCGGCAGCAACGGCGGCGACGGTGGCAGCGACGGCGACGGCAATGCCAGCAACAGCAGCAACGGCGGCGACCGCGCCGTCGACCTCGGCGGCGGTGGCGACCCCAGCGGTCGTGTCGACCTCGGCGGTCGCGACCCCAGCGGTCGTGTCGATCTCGGCGGTGTCGGTGGTGTGCTCGTCGAGCAGGTCGCCGATCAGTTCCTCGGCGGCGGCGGCGTCGCCGGCGTTGCCCGGACTCACCACGGTCGCGGTGATGATCTCCGAGTCCGGGTCGATACCGATATGTCCCTTGTAGCCGTCGAAACCGCGGGCCGCGGTCTTGTGCCCGTGCCGCGCCTCGGGGTCCACCGTGGAGATCACCCGGTCCTTCGCGACCCGCCGGGCGATCCGGAACACCCCGGCCTCGTCCCGGTCCAGGTCCTGACCCAGCACCGTGGCCAGCAACGCCCCGGCCTGCTCCACCGCCTTGTCCAACCCTTCCCGCCCGTGAAGCACCCCCAGCAGCGCGGCGCCGTCCCGGGCCAACGCATCAACCATCTCCACCCGCGCGGCCGGATCGTCGTAGTCACACACCGGCTTACCCGCGACCGTGTAGTCGTCGTCGCGGGCCAGCACCACCCGCAACTCGGACTCCAAACCCGCGTCCGCGGCCTTGAGCAACGACCGGATCGCCGACCGGACCAACGTGACGGTGTCCATCGTGGCCACCGCGTCATAGATCGGTGTCGAGTCCAGCACCCGCCGCCGCCCGATCAACCCGGCGGCGCCGGCCACCTGCAGCACCGCGTCGAAGATCCGGTTCGGCGCCGCCGACGCGGCCAGCCGGGCCCGCATGTCCACCAGCACGGTGTGCACGAAACCCGGGTAGTCAAAGTCCAACCCGCCCGCGGCGTACTTCCACCGCGCGTCGAAACAGAACCGGTCCACCGCTTCCCGGTCGCTGCAGCCCTCGATGCGCTGCAACACCATCACCACCGCCACGATCATCGGCGGAACCGAACGGCGCCCCACATCGGTGAACAGGTCCGCGAACATCTCATCGGGGAACAGCCGCTCACACTCCCGATGCAACAAGCCGTAGATCGAGGTCGGAGCCACCCGCGGCTCACAGAACCCGACCGTCGACCGGAACAGATCCGCCTGCCTGGGCGTCCGGCCCAACGTCACGACCCACCCCGCACACCAGTCCCACCGTTCACACGACCATTCTCCCCGAAACGATCATGAAACCCGGGGACCGGCACGCCGCGAAAAACACCACCCACCTAGGCCGTCTGGGGCTGACGTTGGGAACAGCACTGTCGGCTTGCCGTCGTCGTGGAGGCCCTCGATCTTGGCCAGGGCCCGCAGCCATTGCCGGGCGAACCG
>DASUPQ010000192.1 GCA_036280995.1 Actinomycetota bacterium
CAACGGCCAGATCGCCGAGGCCTTGTTCATCAGCCGCAAGACGGCCAGCGTCCACGTCAGCAACATCCTGGCCAAGCTGGGCGTGCACACCAGGACCGAGGCGGCGGCCGCGGCCCACCGCCTCGGTCTGGACGACGCCCCGGCTAGGTGGCCGTGACCGTCACCGTCCGGGTCGTGCTGGCCGACCTGCCCCAGCCGTCGGTGACGGTGAGGGTCACCGTGTAGGTGCCGGCCGCCGGGAAGGTGTGCGAGCTCGCCGAGCTGGTGCTGCTCGTCCCGTCACCGAAGCTCCACAGGTAGCTGAAGGTGTCGCCGGTGTTGGGGTCGGCCGACCCCACGCCGCTGATGTTGCAGACCAGCCCGGCGCAGGCCGGCGGGTTGATCACCGGGGTCGGGGCGACGTTGCCGGCCGGCTCGGTGATGGTCACCGTGCGGGTGGTGGTGCCGGTCAGGCCGTACTCGTCGCGCACGGTCAGGGTCACCGTGTAGGTGTTGGCGCTGGTGTAGGTGTGGCTCGGCACCGGGCCCGACCCGGTCCGGCCGTTGCCGAAGTTCCACGAGTAGGTGAGCGTGGGCGCGTTCTCGTCGGTCGAGCCCCGGCCGTCGAAGCCGCACACGTTCTGGGCGCAGGAGACGGTGAAGCTGGCCGTCGGGGCGACGTTGCCGGCCGGGGCCGACACCGTCACGTTCACCTGGCGGGGGATCGGCTGGACCTGGCCGTAGGCGTCGACCGCGCGCGTCCGCACCGAGTAGGCCCCCGACGGGATCACCGGCGTGGTGTAGGAGTAGTTCGACCCCGGGGTGCCGGGGCTGTTGAGGAAGGCCGACCGCCAGCTCTCGCTGGTGCTGGTGAAGCTGCCGCTGGAGCTCATGTACTGGCCGGCGCTGTTGACGATCGCGACCTGGACCGAGCCCATGGCGGTGTCGTCCTCGGCCCGGCCGCTGACGAAGATCCGCGCCTCGGTGAAGGCGGTGCCCTCGGTCGGGGAGGCCAGGTTCTCGTTCAGCCACGGGTCGAGGTCGCCGGGGTAGACCAGGTACCTGGCCGTTGCCCCCGAGGTCGAGGTGTCCTGCTGGCCGGCCGTGTCGATGGCGAACGCGGTCACGGCGAACTCACCCTTGGTCGGCAGGTCGACCGCGAGCGTGAAGGACGTGGTGGTGCCGTCGGGCGTGCCCAGGCTGGCCGGGAGGGTGGCGAAGGCGGCCGCCATGGTGCCGTTGGGCTGCACGTAGCGGCCCGTGTCCTGGTCCTCCAGGGCGATCCGGACGGCGGCCACGCCCTTGTCGTCGGTGGCGGTGCCGGTCAGGTCCAGGTGGAGCGTCTCGATGCTCGAGTCGGTGCCGGTGAAGGTCAGCCGGCCGTCGGGGAACGCGTCCCCGGCCACCTGGGCGTTGATGGTGAGGCGGCCCTGGTTGGTCGACGAGGTGGTCAGGCCGATCTCGTCGGTGGCCCGGACGCTGAATGAGTACTGGCCCGGGGTCAGGTTGAACGGCGTCTGGTAGCTCCAGTTGTAGCTGGTGGCGTTGATGCTGTTCGTGTTGAGCCGGTACCAGTCCTGGACCACGTCGGTGCCCCAGGTCCCGTCGGAGGCCAGCTGCTCCCGGGTGGTGTTGTTGCGCAGCGAGATCTCGACGCTGACCAGGTCGTCGGTGTCGTTGGCGGTGCCGCTGAAGGTCAGCCGCCCGCCCGGGGTCACCGTGTAGGTGGGCGCCGCGGTCGGCGGCGTCATCGGCGCCGGGGCGTTGATCGCCACCGCCGGCGCCACCCCGGTGGAGGTGATCAGCCAGTCGCGGGTCGCGCTGCGGAGGTCCGACTGGCCGGCGTTGTCGATGGCCGTGGCCGACATGCGCCACTCGCCCTCGTGCGGCAGGGTCACCTCGTACTGCCAGGTGGCCGAGGTCGCGCCGACCACGTCGGGGGTGCCCCGGAAGGTGTTGAAGTTGGACGAGACCGACCCGTCCTCCTGCAGGTACTGGTTGCTCGCGTTGCGGAACCAGAAGGTGAGGGCGTTGACCCCCTTGTCGTCGCTGGCCGTCCCGGTGGCGGTGAAGGTGGTGCTGGCCAGCACGCTGCCGCTGGGCCCGTTGATGCTGGTCGTCGGGGTCTGGTCGTCGATGCCGAAGGACTCGATCTTCTTGATCGCCTTGGAGGGATCGCTGCTGCCGCCGACGGCGAAGGTCTTGGCCATCACCTGCAGCTCACGGTTGCCGGTGATGGTGACCGGCAGCGACCAGGCGGTCGAGGCCGCGTTCGGGGTGTCGAGCGACGCGTAGATGTTGTTCACGCCCCCCCAGGTGGTCAGGTTGTCCTGGAGGTACTGCTTGGTGTTGCGGTCCTGGATCTCGACCTGGACCCGGCGCACCTGGCCGCCGGTCGCGGTGGCGCGGCCCTGGATGGTGAACTGGACGCCGGACTGGACCACCCGGCCCTCGATCGGGGTGGTGATGGTGGTGTCGACCGCCGTGGCCGCGGGGGCGGTGTTGAAGTCGTAGAAGGCGACCCGTCCGGTCAGCTTGCCGCCCTGGTACTGGCCGTCGCCGCCGACGAACAGGCCGCGGGGGGTGGCCTCCATGGCCTTGTTGCCCTCGAAGCTGTTGGAGCCGGGGTTCCACTCCAGCGCCTTGCCGTCGGCCGGGTTGAGGGCGCCGATGTGGTCGCGTCGGACCACCGCGTCGCCGAGGCCGTAGCCGGCCAGGCCCTGCCCGGTGCCGTAGCCAACGTTGTCCAGGCCGGGCCAGGGGTCAGGGGCGGTGGGCGACTCCTGGAAGCCGAAGTGGCCGCCGACGTACACCGCCCGCTCGGTGATGGCCACCGAGTAGACGCTGTCGAAGTGGCGCGAGACCCACAGCGGCTGGACGTTGTCGTTGCCGGCGACCGGGAACGCGATGGCGGTGTCGTTGATCGGCGGGCGGTCGCCGCCGGAGCCGCTGCCGACCACGAAGTACTGGTCGTTGGGGGCGATGTCGCCGGCGTAGACGCGCTGGATGCCGCCGACGAACTGGAGGTTGTCGTCCCACAGGCGGGTGCGCCAGGGGAGCAGCTGGTTGGTCTGGGTGCTGATCAGGCCGACGCCGTAGCGGTCCTGGTCGGCGATCTTGCGGCCGGTGTGGACGACCAGGAGCTTGGTGTCGTCGTGGGTCAGCTTGAGCTGCTGGACGGTGAGCAGGCCGTTGACGCCGATGCCGCCGGACATGTTGTTGACGAAGCCGGGGACGACCGCGCCGGTGGTGCCGTTGACCGCCACCAGGCCGACCCGGGCGGCGCCGTTCACGGTCTTGAAGTTTCCGCCCACGTACAGGGTGGTGTTGGTGGCGGCGAGGGCGGTGGCCTGGGCGCCGGCGTTGGCCGTGAAGCCGGCGACCGGGGCGCCGGTGGTCAGGTTGAGCGAGGCGATCTTGCGCTTGGTGACGCCGTTGACGGTGTTGAAGGAGCCGGCCACGTACAGCTTGGTGCCGTCCGGCGAGGCCTCCACCGCGTTCACGCCGCCGCCGCCGAAGGTGGGCCGGAACGAGGTGTCGATCAGCCCGGTGCTCCAGTTGTAGGAGGCCAGGAAGCGCTGGCTGACCGATGTCGTGTTGGTCGCGGTGTTGTTCCGCAGCGAGGTGAAGGTGCCCGCGATGAAGACGCGCTGGCCCACCACCTCGATGTCCCAGATCTCGCCGGTGCTGATCCGGGGGGTGTTGGTCCTTGGCGTGCTGGGCACCAGGCCCGTGTGCCCGGGAGCGGGCTGCGCCGCGTCCGCGGGCCTCGCCGCCACCAGGCCGGCGGCGAGGGTCGCGAGGACGATCGCCAACGCGGCGATGACGGCAAGGGATCGGGTGCTGCGGAGGCTGGCGCTTGGCACGTGGTCTCCCGGTGAACGGTCGGACTGCTGGCAGTTCAGCGGATGCTAGGCAGCACGCTGGACCTGGCAACCATGCATCGGACGTAGCCGGGGTCAGGCATCGGCGGGGGAGCATGCTTGCCCTGTCTGCTTATCTCCTCCTTATGCCGGTGGTTGCAGGCTCAACCGGATTTGGGCCGTTCGCGCCGCCGCGACTGGGAGGGCCGATGAA
>DASUPQ010000193.1 GCA_036280995.1 Actinomycetota bacterium
CGCGGCCCGGGTCGAGGCCGAGCAGGCCCTGGCCGACCTGGACGCGCGGCTGGCCGCCGCCCGGGACCGCCACGCCGAGCTGAGCGAGGCCGCCGGGGCGGCCGCCAACCGGCTGGAGGCGGCCACCCGGGCCGCGTCGGCCGCCGCCGAGCTCGACCCGGACGCGCCCTGCCCGACCTGCGGCCAGCCGCTGGGGGCGGCCCACGCCGAGCTGCGCCGCCACCACGACGAGGAGCTGGCCGCGGCCACCGCCGCCAACGCCGCCGCCGGCCAGGCCAGGCAGGAGGCGGTCGCCGCCGGCAAGGCCCTGGCCGGGCGCCGGGCCGAGCTGGCCGGCCTGCTGGAGCAGGCCCGGGCGGCCGAGACCAGGGCGGCCAAGGCGGTCGCCCTGGTCGAGGCGGCCAGCGCCGCCCTGGAGCTCAACGTGGCCGACGTGGCCGCCCGCCGCCAGGCCCTGGACCAGGCGCCCGACCCCGGCTTCGACCCCGACGCCTGGCGCCGGGCCAAGGAGGCCGCCGACGCCCGCCAGGAGGCGGCCCTGCAGCTGGCCGGGCTGGAACGCCGGGTCGCCCAGGCCGACGCCGAACGGGGCCTGGCCAAGCAGGCCCTGGCCCGGGCCGACCAGGCCGACGCCCGCGCGGCCGCCCTGGACGCCGAGGCCGCCGCCCTCGGCCCGGCCGACGCCGTCCTGGCCGCCGCCCGGGAGCGCCAGCGGGCGGCCACCCAGGCGGCCACCGCCGCCCACGGCGCCCGCAGCGCCGCCGCCCAGGCCCTGACCGGGGCGGCCCGGCTCGCCCAGGCCCGCCAGGTGGCCCTCGAGGACGCCCGCGCCCAGCACGAACGGGTCGCCGGCCTGGAGGAGCAGGCCGCCTACCTGCAACGCCTGGCCGACCTGATCGCCGGGTTCCGGCTGCACCTGGTCAGCCGGCTGGGGCGGCGGCTGTCGGTGGAGAGCGCGGCCCTGTTCGCCGAGCTGACCGACCACGAGTACCAGGATCTGGTCGTCGACCCCGAGGACTACGCCATCCGCATCGCCGACGCCGGCACCGAGTACGAGCTGTCGCGCTTCTCCGGGTCCGAGAACGACCTGGCCAGCCTGTCCCTGCGGGTCGCGGTCAGCCTGGTCATCGCCGAGAGCGCCGGCGAGCTCGGCCTGCTCGTCCTTGACGAGGTGCTGGGGGCGCTGGACCGGGAGCGGCGCGAGCGGATGCTGGACGCGCTGACCAGGCTCCAGGGCCGTTTCCGCCAGGTGCTCCTGGTTACCCACAACGACGAGGTGAAGGACCTGCTCCCGGCGGCGATCGAGGTCCGCAAGGGCCCCGACCGGACCTCGGTGGCGGCGCTCCGGGCCTGACGCCGGGGCCGGGCCGGGGAGCTTGCCTCGTTGCGTTCCGGAATCCGGTATCCCATACTGCGCCGACCTTCGGGAACAACCGCCCGGCGGGATGCGTTGGCTGGGGGACGCCACGCGACGAACGAAGAAGGAGACCCAGTGGCCGAAGCAGAGGAAGAGGAAGAGGGGCAGGTCGAAGCCTCTCTGGAAGAACTGATCGCGAAGAAGGCCGACCGGCCGACCATCACCGACGACGAGGACGAGGACGAGTCGCTGCTGGCCACCGGCCGCGACGAGGCACGCGAGTCGCTCACCACCAAGGTGCTGCCGGTGCAGCAGAATGAGTTCGTGTGCAAGAGCTGTTTCCTGGTCAAGCACCGCAGCCAGCTCGCCGACCGCCGGCGAACGCTGTGCCGCGACTGCGCCTAGGCATGGAGCAACCCCGGTGAGCCGGGCGGCTGCCCTCCGGCTGCTCGCCGCCCTGGTCACCGGGGCGCTGCTGGCGGCGGCGTTCCCGCCCCTCGACCTGGGGCCGCTGGCCCTGGTCGCGCTGGTCCCGCTGCTGCTGGCCACCGACGACGTCCGGCCGCTCAAGGCGGCCGCCCTCGGCTATGTGGCCGGGCTGACCTTCTTCGGCCTGCACCTGCTCTGGATCGCCCAGTTCCTGTCCTGGACCGGGGCGGTCGCCTGGCTGGCCTGGGGGGCGCTGAGCGCCATCCAGGCGGCCGCCGTCGCCGCCTTCTTCGCCCTGGTCCCCGCGACCCGGCCGCTGGGGGCGTGGCGGCTGGCCGTCCTCCCGGCCGCCTGGGCGGTGCTGGAGCTGCTCCGGGCCCACCACCCCCTGGGCGGGTTCCCGTGGGGGCTGCTCGCCGTCAGCCAGCACGACCAGGGGCCGCTGCTGCCCCTGGCCCGGGTCGTGGGCGGGTTCGGCCTGGCCGCGGTCATCGTGGCCGTCAACCTGGCCGTCGCCCTCTGGCTGCGCACGCTCCTCAGGGGCGCCGGCGACGGCAGCCGACGGGCCCGCTGGGCCGCCCTTGCCGGGCTGCCGCTGCTGGTCGCGGGCCTGCTCGGGGCCCCCCTGGCCGTCCCGGCGGCCCCGGCCCCGTCCGGGCCGCCGCTGGACGTGGTCGTGGTCCAGGCCGGCCTGCGCGGCGGCCACGGGCTCGCCCAGGGCCAGACCACCGAGCGGGTCTTCGACAACCACGTGCGCCGCACCGAGACGCTCGCCCTCACCCCCGGGGACCCGCCCGACCTGGTCGTCTGGGGCGAGGGGGCGGCCGACGCCGACCCCCTGAGCAGCCCCGAGCGCCAGGCCGACGTGGCCCGGGCGGCGGGCGCGGCCAGGGCGCCGATCCTGCTCGGGGCGACCACCCGGCTGGACGACACCCACCGGGCCACCGAGGGCCTGCTCTACACCGCCGAGGGCCAGCTCGCCGACCGCTACCAGAAGCGCCGGCTGGTACCCTTCGGGGAGTTCGTTCCCTTCGGGAGTGTGCTGGGCCGGCTGATCCCGGCCACCCGCGAAGGCGTCCCCTACGACAAGGTGCCGGGCGAACGGCTGGAGCCGCTGCTGGTCGACGGGGTCCGGGTCGGCCCCCTGATCTGCTGGGAGTCGGCCTACCCGGGCGACGCCCGCCAGCTCACCCGCGACGGCGCCCAGGTGCTGCTGATCATGACCAACAACGCCTCGTTCGGGACCGGGGCCGGCCCCCGCCAGCACCTGGCCGCCGGGCAGCTGCGGGCGGTCGAGTCGGGCCGGACCATCGTCCAGGCGGCCGTCACCGGGATCAGCGCCGTCATCGGACCGGCCGGGCAGACCCGCTTCGAGACCGGGCTGTACCAGGACACGGTGATCCGTGTGCCCGCCCTGCCCCGCACCGCCAAGACCCCCTATGTCCGCTACGGGCGGGGGATCGAGGCGGTCCTGGTCGGGGTCACGGCCGGCGGGCTCCTGCTGGCCGGGCTGCTGTGGCGCCGCCGCAGCGCCGCCGCCGACCAGGCCGTGGCCGAGCGGGTCCTGGCCCCCCTGCGGAGCGAGCCATGAGGGCCCTGGTGGTCATCCCCACCTACAACGAGGCCGAGTCGGTGGTCGAGGTGCTCGACCGGGTCCTGGCCGCCGACCCGCGGGTCGACGTGCTGGTGGTCGACGACGGCAGCCCCGACGGGACGGCCAAGCTGGTGCTGGACCGGGCCGACGGCGAGTCCCGGGTCCACCTGATGGAGCGGTCGGGCAAGCAGGGCCTGGGGGCCGCCTACCGGGCCGGGTTCGGGTGGGGGCTGGAACGGGGCTACGACGCCCTGGTCGAGATGGACGCCGACCTGTCCCACCCCCCGGACCGGCTGCCGGCCCTGCTGGACGGGCTGGCCACCGCCGACCTGGTCATCGGGTCGCGGTACGTGCCCGGGGGGCGGACGGTCAACTGGAGCCGGCTCCGGGAGGCGATCTCCCGGGGCGGCAACACCTATGTCCGGCTCGCCCTCGGCATGCCCGTCCACGACTGCACGGCCGGGTACCGGGCCTACCGGCGGGAGGTCCTGGAGGACCTCGGGGTGGACACGGTCCGCTCCAACGGCTACTGCTTCCAGGTCGAGATGGTCCACAAGACCTGGCAGGAGGGATTCGCCGTGACGGAGGTGCCGATCACCTTCACCGAACGGGCCTCCGGGGTATCCAAGATGAGCAAGCAGATCGTGGCCGAGGCGCTCCTCCGGGTCACCCAGTGGGCCCTCACCGGGGGCCGGCGCCGGGCCCGGTCCCGCCATCCCGACAGCGTGGCCGCGAAGGGCGGCTGAGCCGCCGATGGGCCTCGACCTCGCCGCCGAGGCGGGCGCCATCACCGCGACCCTGCGCGCCCTGGCCCCCGAACTCACCTCGGTACCGATCATCAGGACCAGCCGGCCGTTCTACGGCGCCCGCGTCGGCGACCTGCGCCGCACCGCCGCCGGCTGGCGGCGCCGGCACCGCCACGCCACCCCGGCCCAGGTGGCCGAGCTGGCCGACCGGCTCTGGAACGCCGGCATCCGCGAGGAGCAGCTGGTCGCCTGCTTCCTGCTCGCCGGCGACCGGGCGGCGCTGGCCGCCACCGACCCGGACCGGGTGCGGGCCTGGACGGCCCTGCTCGACAACTGGGAGACCACCGACCAGCTGGGCATGAACGTGCTCGGCCCCCTGGTCGCGCTCGACCCGGACCGGCGCTTCCCGCTGCTGGCGTCCATGGCCGCCGACCCGCACCCCTGGACCCGGCGGGTCGCCCTGGTCGCCTGCACCCGCCTGGCCCGGGCCGGCGACGCGGCCGAGCTGTGGCCGCGGGTGGCCGAGCTGCTCCTGGGCCTGGCCGGCGACCGGGAGGCGGCCCTGCCCAAGGCCAGCTCGTGGGTGCTGCGCAGCTGGCTGGTCCCGTGCCCGGAGGAGGTGGCCGCCTTCGTCGGCCGCCACCAGGGCCGCCTGCCCGCCGTGGCCGTGCGGGAGACCCGGGCCAAGCTGGCCACCGGCACCAAGCGGCCCCCGCGGGGGGCGGGCCGCGGCCGCCGCGCCCCCACAGGAGGACACCGATGACCACCGGCCGAGGGGTCCGGGACCTGCTCGAGCACCTGCTGAGATAGCATCGGGCGTTGCCGTGCGTATCGAGTCCGCCGTCACCGCCGTCTCCTGGGTCCCCCTGGACTGCGTCGAAGGGGGCCAGCGGCTCCACTTCCACGTGGGCGCCGCCCAGTACGACGACCCGCCGCCCGACCACCTCGACGACCTGCCGGCGCTGCTGGCCGGCGGGCGGGTCCGGCTGGCCAACCAGCTCAAGGGCTTCGTCGAGGTCGACGGCGGCCGCATCGTCGGCTGCGGCCAGTCCGGCCAGGGCCACGTCGGCGCCCCCGGCCACCCGGCCGGTGCAGGTCCGGGTTCGGGGGGGCCGCGGGGGGCGGAGCCCCCCGCGTTCGTCGGGTTCAGCGCCGCGGCCCTGCCCGACCTGCGGCCCGACCCGGAGGTGGGGGACGGCTGGGTGCGGTTCGCCCAGACCGCCGGCGGGCTCCTGAGCGTCGGCATGCCGTACCGGCCCGACCCGGTCGGGTCGCCGCGGCTGGCCGCCCCGGCCGCCTGGACGACGCTGTCGCTCACCATCCACGCCGACGGGCGCAGCGAGCAGGCCCTGGTCGGGGCGAGCCCGTTCCCGCGGCACTGGGTCTACGACCACATGGGCCACCTCATCGCCACCTCCGGGGTGGTCGACTTCACCGGCTGGCAGGCCGACGCCTGGGACCCCTTCACCCCCTGGGGCGGCCGCGACGCCCCGGTGCGGGCCACCGCCGTCGAGACCGCCCTGGAACGGGAGCTGTCCCGGGTCATGCTCGGCTCGGCGCCCCACTGGCTGCGCCTGCGCCGGGGCGCCACCCTGGTCGAGCAGGGCGACCCCGGCCACGAGCTCTACCTCCTGTTCGACGGGCTGCTGGCGGTGGAGATCGACGGCCGCTGCGTGACCGAGCTCGGCCCGGGGGCGGTGGTGGGGGAGGTGGCGCTGCTGGACGGCGGCCGGCGGACCGCCACCCTCCGGGCCGTCACCGCCTGCCGGGTCGCGGCCGTCCCCGGCGACCGGATCGACCACGCCGCCCTGGCCGAGCTGGCCCGCACCCGGGGCTGGCCCGGCCCCGAGCCGGCCGGGGACGACCCGGCCGGGGGCGGGCCGGCGTGACCATCTGCCCGGTCTGCGGGGAGCCGAACCCGGCCAGGGCCAGCTTCTGCCTGAGCTGCGGGACGCAGCTCCCGGCGGCCGCCGCGACCAGCCGCCCGGCCCGCAAGACGGTCACGGTGGTGTTCACCGACCTGGCCGGGTCGGGCGCGCTCGGCCAGCGGCTCGACCCGGAGTCGCTGGCCGTGGTCATGGCCCGCTGGTTCGACCACCTGCGGGCGATCCTGGAGCGCCACGGCGGCCGGGTGCAGAAGTTCGTCGGCGACGCCGTGGTGGCCGTGTTCGGCATCCCGGTGGCCAACGAGGACGACGCCCTGCGGGCGGTCCGGGCCGCGGCCGGGCTCCGCGGCCTCGACCAGCTCAACGACGAGCTGGAGCGCGACTGGGGACTGCGGCTGCAGGCCCGCACCGGCGTCAACACCGGCGAGGTCGTCACCGGCGACCCGGCCATCGGCGACGCCCTGGTCCTGGGCGACGCCGTCAACGTGGCCGCCCGCCTGGAGCAGGTCGCCGCCCCCGGCGAGGTGCTGCTCGGCCAGTCGACCTACCGGCTGGTCCGGGACGCCGTCTCCGCCGAGCGGGTCACGCCGCTGCACCTCAAGGGCAGGGGCGCCCCGGTGGTCGCCTACCGGCTCCGCCAGGTCGACCCGGGCGCCCCCGGCCACGCCCGCCGCCAGGACGCCCCGATCGTGGGCCGCGAGCCCGAGCTGCGCCTGTTCACCTGGGTGTACGAGCGGGTCGTGAGCACCCGCAGCAGCCACCTGCTGACCATCCTCGGCCAGGCCGGCCAGGGCAAGACCCGGCTGGTCGGCGAGGCCGTGGCCGCCCTCGGTGGGGCGACCGTGCTGCGCGGGCGCTGTCTGTCCTACGGCGAGGGCATCACCTACTGGCCGGTGGCCGAGGTCGTCCGCCAGGCCGCCGGCATCGCCGACACCGACCCCCCGGCCGAGGCCCGGGCCAAGCTGGACCGGCTGGTGGACGCCGGGGCCGATGCACCGGGGGACCACCCCGGCCGGGAGCGCCGGCTCGTCGCCGCCCGCATCGCCCAGCTCATCGGGCTGGAGGCCGGCCCCGGCCCGGCCGAGGAGGCCCCGTGGGCGTTCCGGCGGCTGCTCGAGCTCCTGGCCGACCGCAACCCGCCAGCGCGCCGGTCGAGTATCGGCGATGCTTCCAGGCCCGCCGGAGCTCCGGCAGGCCCGGGGCAAGCGAGCCGGGCCTACTCGACCGGCGCGCTGGTCGTGGTCCTCGACGACCTCCACTGGGCCGAGCCGGGCCTGCTCGACCTGGTCGAGCACGTGGCCGACTACGGCCGCGGCGCCCCCATCCTGCTCGTGGCCATGGCCCGGCCCGAGTTCCTGGAGCAGCGGACCGGCTGGGCCGGGGGCAAGCTGAACGCCACCACCCTGCTGCTGGAGCCCCTCGGCGACGCCGAGGCGACCCGGCTGCTGGCCGCCCTGGCCGGCCCCGTCGCCCTGCCCGCCGAGGTCGCCCGGCGGATCACCACGGCGGCCGAGGGCAACCCGCTGTTCCTCGAGGAGCTGCTGGCCGCCCTGGTCGAGGAGGGCCGCCTGCGCCGCAGCGACGGCCGCTGGGAGGCGGCCGACCTCGGCGACCTGGGCATCCCGCCCAGCATCCAGGCCCTGCTCACGGCCCGCCTTGACCGGCTCGAGGACCCCGAGCGGGCGGTGCTGGAGCGGGCCGCCGTCGCCGGCCAGGTGTTCGAGCAGAGCGCCGTGGTCGAGCTCACCCCGCCCGCCGAACGAGGATCGGTCCCGGCCCGGCTGCAGGCCCTGGTCCGCCGGGAGCTGCTGCGCCCGGCGCCGTCGCGCCTCGGCGGCGACCAGGGGTTCCAGTTCCGCCACCTGCTGCTGCGCGACGCCACCTACGACTCCGTCCCCAAGCAGGCCCGGGCCGAGCTGCACGAGCTGTTCGCCGTCTGGGTCGAGCGGGTCGCCGGCCCGCGGCTGCGCGAGATCGAGGAGATCGTCGGCTACCACCTGGAGCAGGCCTGGCGCTACCGGGTCGAGCTGGGCATGGCCGACCAGCACAACCAGCGCCTGGCGGCCGCGGCCGCCCGCCGGCTGGGCGCGGCCGGCCGCCGGGCGCTCGGCCGGGGCGACCTCCCGGCCGCCTCCAAGCTGCTGGAACGGGCCGTCAGCCTGCTCCCGGTGGGCGACCCGGGTGGCCTGGAGCTGCTGGTCGAGCTGGCCGACGTGCTCGTCTCGACCGGCGACTTCCCCCGCGCCGAGGCGCTCCTGGAGCAGGTCGCGGCCGCCGCCGCCGGCCGCGGCGACGAGCGCCTGGCCGCCCACGCCCGCGTCGGGCGGCTGCGCATGGAGGTGGGGGTGGCCAGCGACCTGGACACCGACGCCCTCCAGGGGGAGACCCGGTGGGCCATCGCCACCTTCGCCGAGTTCGAGGACCAGCGGGGCCTGGCCAAGGCGTGGGGGCTGCTGGCCGCCCTCGGGTTCCTGCGCTGCCGCATCGCCGAGGCCGAGGCGGCGGCCGGGCAGGCCATGACCCACGCCCGCCTGGCCCGCGACGACCCGGCCGAGTCCTGGGCCCGGGGCCTGCTCGCCCAGAGCGCCTTCTGGGGCCCGGTCCCGGCCACCGAGGGGATCCGCCGCTGCCAGGAGCTGCTGGAGCAGGCCGCCGGCAACCGCCGCCTGGAGCTGACCGCCCTGCAGTCGATGGCCGGGCTCCAGGCGATGGCCGGCCAGCCCGGGGCGGCCCTGGCGACCGCCGAACGGGCCCTGGCCCTGGCCGGCGACATGGGCGAGAACCGGGTCGCCGCCCTGGCCCGGGAGTTCGTGGCCGGCGCCCTGGCCCTGGCCGGCGACCCGGCGGGGGCCGAGCGGCAGCTGCGCCTGGGGATCCGGGTGCTGGAGCGCCAGGGCGAGTCGGGCATGCGCTCCAACCTGACCGCCGACCTGGCCCACGTCCTCCACCAGCTGGGCCGGCCCGACGAGGCCCTCCAGGCGGCGATGGCCTGCCAGGCCATCGCCGCCCACGACGACCTGTTCGCCCAGGTCCGCTGGCGCGGCGCCGCGGCCAGGTCCCTGGCCGCCCAGGACCGGCTCGCCGAGGCCGAGCGGCTGGCCGCCGAGGCGGTGGCGATCGCCGCCCCGACCGACATGCTGTCCATGCGCGCCGACGCCCTCCTCGACCAGGCCGCCGTGGCCACGGCCGCCGGCCGCCCCGCCGACGCCGCCCACCACGCCAAGGCCGCCCTGGCCCTCTACCGCGCCAAGGACAACCACCCCGGCGCCACCCGGGCCGAGGCGGCGGCCGCTCAGCCCGTCCCGCGGCCGACCTCGTAGCGGGGGGTGCCGCCGCCGACCACATGGTGCGGCTGCCGAAGACCAGGATCTCCCGCCCCGCTCCTGCTCGAGTTCGGTGACCCGCCGGTGGGCGTCGGCGCGGCGGACGATGCGGAAGGGACATGATGTTGCAGGCAACGAGCTTGCCCATGGTTCGTCCTCCCTTCACCCATGAGAGCCGGCGGCGGGCCGGAACTCATCGCTCCGCGGGCAGATCGAAGAACCGGTGCAGGGCCGGGTCGACGAACCCGGCCAGCTCCGAGATGCGCCCGCCGCGCACGCTGAGCACGTTGACGGCGCTGAGCCGGAACCGGCCCGTGGCCGGGTCGCCCTGGTAGCAGGCGACGGCCAGCTGGCCGTTGGCCTCCAGCGGGACCAGCCGCCAGGGGGTGGCGAACATCCGCCCGGCCAGGAACCGGCCGATGGCGGCCCGGCCGGCGAACCAGGCGGGCAGGGGCGGCATCATGAACCGGGCGTCGTCGGCCAGCAGCTCCAGGAGGGCGGCCACGTCGGCCCGCTCCCAGGCGGCCATCAAGGCGTCGACCAGCTCGCGCCGGCCGCCGTCGCCGCGGGCGTCCAGCTCGGCCTGCTGGGAGGGGTGCGGGACCCGCTCGTCGACCGCCTTGCGGGCCCGCTGCAGGGCGCTGTTCACCGACGCCGGGGTGGTGTCGAGGATGCCCGCCACCTCGGCGGCCGAGAACCCCAGCACCTCCCGCAGGATGAGCACGGCCCGCTGCGTCGCCGGCAGGTGCTGGAGGGCGGCCACGAAGGCCAGCTCGACGCTCTCGCGCAGCTCATAGCGGCCCTCGGGGGTGGGGAACGGCTCCAGCCACACCGGTTCGCCCACCGGCTCGCCGAGGTCGTCGGTCTGGGTGAAGGCGGGCCCGTAGTCGGCCGAGAGCAGCCGCCGGGGCCGCCGGGACCCCAGCCGCAGGCAGGCGTTGGTGGTGATCCGGTACAGCCAGGCCCGCAGCGAGCTGCGGCCCTCGAACCCGTGCAGGCCCCGCCAGGCGCCGAGCAGCGCCTCCTGGAGGGCGTCCTCGGCGTCCTGGACCGACCCGAGCATCCTGTAGCAGTGGGCGTGCAGCTCGGCCCGGTAGGGCGCCACCAGCCGGCCGAACGCCTCCCCGTCGTCGCCCCGGGCCGCCGCCAGCAGCTCGTGCTCCGGGGCCGAGGTCACCGCGGCCCTTCCAGGAACGCCAGCAGGGTCCGGACGCCCCAGCCGCTGGCCCCCTTGGGCTGGTAGTAGCGGGCCTCCTTGGCGGTGGCCGGGCCGGCGATGTCGAGGTGGACCCAGGGGGTGCCGGCGACGAACTCGCGCAGGAACAGCGCCGCCTGGACGCTGTCGCCCGGCTCGTTGGTGGCGTTGACCAGGTCGGCGACCTCGGAGTCGAGGAAGCGGCGGTAGTCCTCGATCATGGGCAGCTCGCAGGCCAGCTCGCCGGCGCGGGCGGCGGCGGCCAGGACCTCGGCGGTGAGGGCCGGGGTGTTGCCGAACACGCCCGTGCAGCCGAGCCCGAGCCCGTGCACCACCGAGCCGGTCAGGGTGGCCAGGTCGAGGATGGCGTCGGGGCCGTCCTCGGCGGCCAGGGCGAGGCCGTCGGCCAGGATCAGGCGGCCCTCGGCGTCGGTGTTGGTCACCTCCACGGTGACGCCGTTGCGGGCGGTGACGACGTCGCCGGGCCGCATCGCCGAGGCCCCGGGCATGTTCTCGACCAGGGGCAGGACCGCGGTCACGGCCGTGGGCAGCTCCAGCTCGGCCGCGGCCGCCACGGCGGCCAGGATCGCCGCCGCCCCGGCCATGTCGTCCTTCATCCCGTCCATGCTGGCGCCGCGCTTGAGGTCGATCCCGCCGGTGTCGAAGGTCACGCCCTTGCCGACCAGGGCCACGTGCCGGCCGGCCCCGGGCGGCCGGTAGCGGAGCCGGACCAGGCGGGGGCCGGTGGCCGACCCGCCGCCGACGGCCAGGACGGCCCCGAAGCGGCCCCGGCGCAGGGCCGGCCCGGTCAGCACCTCGTGCTCCAGGCCGGCCGCCTTGGCCAGGCGGACCGCCTCGGCGGCCAGGGTGGCCGGGTTGATGCGGCTGGCCGGCTCGTTGACCAGGTCGCGGGCGGCCAGGGTGGCCCGGGCGGCGACCTCGGCCCGGTGCAGCACCGGCTCGGCCGCGGCCAGCTCACCGTCGCCGTCGACCAGCAGGGTGGCCGCGGCCAGGTCGGGATCGGGGGCCGACTTGTGCCGCTGGAACCGGTAGGCGGCCAGCACGGTCCCCTCGGCCACGGCGGCCAGCGCGACGCCGTCGGCGCCGGGGACGCCGGCCTGGTGGAGGGCGGTGGCCATGGTCGCGGCCTTGCCGGCGGCGCCCACGGCCACGGCGGCGGCCCGGCGCAGGGTCTCGGCGCTCCGGTCGGGGTCGGGCCCGACCCCGACCAGCAGCACCGCCGGGGCGGCCACGGCCCCGTAGGCGGGCAGCAGCAGCACGTCGTCCAGGGCTCCGGTGAACCGCCCGGCCCCGCCGGCCACGGCGGCCAGGTCCGCCCCGAGGGCGGCCAGCACGGCCGCGGTCGCCGGGGGGGCGGCCGGGCCGGCCTCGCCGGCGGCCACCGGCAGCACCAGCAGGTCGGCGTCGGCCCGCTCGGGCCGGACGGGGGACAGGGCCAGGCGCGGCATCGTCTGCTCCGTGTGGGTATCGTCGGGTCGGCGGCGGGAGCCAATCCTAGGGGAGGTGGCGGCCATGTGGAGGCGGCGGCGGTCCGACCCGGCCGTTGAGGCGGCCTGGGCCGGGTTCCTGGGCTTCGCCAAGGCCCTCGACGAGGGGATCCGGGCGCTGCTGGCCACCATCCCCTCGGCCCGCCGGCCCGGGGCGCCGCTGGACGCGGGCGTGGCCGGGTTCCTGGCCGGCCTGGACGCGGCCCGGGCCGAGCTGCCCGCCTGGGACCACCCGGCCCTGGCCGGCGCCCAGGCGGCCACCGCCGCCGCTCTCGACGCCGCCGAGGGCCGCGCCCGCGACCTCCCGGCGGCCAGCCAGGGCCTGGAGTTCGAGCACCGCAACGAGCGGGTCGCCGAGGTCATCGACGAGCTCCTGCCCGTGCAGGAGGCCGAGCGGGCCGTGCGGGACCTGCGCCGGCGCCGCTAGCCGGCCAGGGCCGGCGGCCGGCAGACCCGGCAGGGCCGGTAGCCGGCGGCGGTGGCCTGGGCCACGTCCCTGAAGTTCATCAGGTGGCGGTCGCTGACCCGGCGGGCGTTGGCGCAGGTCGGGTAGCAGTAGATCCGGGTGGTGTCGCTGCCGAAGAAGCGGGTGCCGCGGCGGCCGAGGCGCTCCAGCCCGTCGGGGTCGGCGCCCTCGGCGGCGAGCAGGGTCCGCTTGTAGGGGACGCCCCAGGCGTAGCCGGTCAGGCGGCCGTCGCTGCCGACCACCCGGTGGCAGGGGATCAGCACCGGGATCGGGTTGCGGCCCAGGGCGGCCCCGACCGCCCGGACGGCCGCCGGCTGGCCGAGCTCGCCGGCCACCCAGGCGTAGGGGCGGACCTGGCCGCGGGGGATCTCCTGGGCCTTGGCGAGCACGGCCCGCTCGAACTCGGAGGTGCCCCGCAGGTCGTAGCGGGGCGGGCGGCCAGCGCGCCCGGGGTCGAGGACCCGCTCGACCTGGGCGACCAGCTTGGCCGGGGCCTGGTCGGCCGGCCGCAGCGGCCGCCGGAACCGGGCCTGGAACCGCTCCCGGAACCCGGCCTCGTCCCCGCCCGGGGCGGTGGCCGAGATGCCCCGGCCGTTGTAGGCGACCAGCAGCGGCCCGGCCGGCCCGTGCACGGTCACGAACGCGTCGGCCAGGCCGACCCGCTCCAGCACCGCCGGGGCCAGGGTCGGCGGGGGCTCGGCCCGCAGGCCGTGCAGGCCCTCGGCCAGCTCCCGCCAGCCGCCGTGGTCGTCGTGGGCGTCGGGTCGGTTCATCGTGGCACCCCTTCCGTTCGGGCCTCCAGGTGTTCCCGTAGCTGCCGCACCCCCCGGTGCACGTGGGTCTTGACCGTCCCCACCGGCCGGCCGAGGACCTCGGCGACCTCGGCGTAGGGAAGGCCCTCGACGTGGCGCAGCACCACCGCCTCGCGCCAGCCGCGGGGCAGGGCGGCCAGCAGCTCGACCAGCAGCTCGCGGTCCTGGCCGCGCTCGGCCACCGCGGCCGGCTCGGCGGCGGCGGGGGCGGCCACGGCCAGGGGCTGGCCGTCGCCGTCCTCCAGCGGCCGGGCCGGCGGCGGCCGCCGCCGCAGCCGGTTGCGGGCCTGGTTGAGGGCGATCTGGGCCAGCCAGGGCCGCAGCCGCATCGCCGCCACCCGCTCGGCCGGGTAGCCGGCCAGGGCCCAGTAGGCCCGGGCGAAGGTGTCCTGGGCGACCTCCTCGGCGTCGGCCCGGTCGGCCACGACCCGCAGGGCCAGGCCGAAGACCAGCCGCTGGTAGGCGCCGACCAGCTCGGCGAACGACCCGTCGAGGTCGCGGGCCAGGCGGGCCGGCAGCTCCGGTTGTGGTTCCATCACCGGCTTGAACACCGCCCCGGCCGGAGGAGTTTCACCCCTCGGCCGCCGAGGCGCGGCGCCGGGCGATCCCCGACAGGGCCTCCAGCACCACCCGGGTGGCCAGGAACGCCGTCACCTGCCCGGGCCCGTCGTAGGCGGGGGACAGCTCGACCACGTCCATGCCGACCACCGGCAGCTCGACCGCGCAGCGGCGGACCGCGTCCAGCAGCTCCCGGGCCGTCAGCCCGCCCGGCTCCGGGGTGCCGGTGCCGGGGGCCATGCCCGGGTCGACCACGTCGACGTCGACCGACAGGAACACCCCGTCGCAGTCGTCG
>DASUPQ010000194.1 GCA_036280995.1 Actinomycetota bacterium
GCCTACACCGACCCCGAGGTCGCCTGGGTCGGCGTCACCGAGACCGAGGCCAAGGCCGCCGGCGTCAAGTACGGCAAGGGCACCTTCCCGTGGGCGGCCAGCGGCCGTTCCCTGTCCCTGGGCCGCGACGAGGGCATGACCAAGCTCCTGTTCGACGAGGCCACCCACCGCCTGATCGGCGCCGCCGCCGTCGGCCCCAACGCCGGCGAGCTGATCGCCGAGACCGCCCTGGCCGTCGAGATGGGCGCCGACGCCACCGACATCGGCCTCACCGTCCACCCCCACCCCACCCTGTCCGAGACCGTCGGCATGTCCGCCGAGGCGTTCGAGGGCACCATCACCGACCTCTACCTGCCCAAGCGGAGGTAGCGCTCAGATCGAGACCGTCACGCCCGCGCCCGACTCCAGGGCGCGGCGGTAGACCAGGTCGGCGGCGGCGGCGTCCTCGACGGCGTGGCCGGTCGACTTGTAGATGGTGAGCTCGTCGGGGGAGGTGCGGCCGGGGCGGGTGCCGGCGAGGACCTCGCCGACCTCGGTGAGGGTGGCGGGGTCGAGGCCCTGGAGCTCGTGGGCGCCGGCCGGGGGCGGGTTGGCGGCGGCGCCGCGCCACTCGACGAAGACCCGGCCGGCATGCATGGTCGCCGGGTCGAGCTCGGGGCCGAAGCTGCCCCCGACCGAGCTCAGGTGGGTGCCGGGGGCGAGCCAGGCGAGCTCCAGGATGGGCTCGCGGGCGTCGGTGCAGCAGCAGACCACGTCGGCCCCGGCGGCCGCCTCCTCGAACGACGCGACCGCCCGGGCCGCCGGGTGGGCGGCGGCCAGGGCGTCGGCGTGGGCGGGGGTGCGGGAGGCCACGCGGATGTCGCGGAAGTCGCGCACCAGCGGGAACGCGTCCAGGTGGGAGCGGCCCTGGACGCCGGCGCCGAGGATGGCCAGCACGGCCGCGTCGGGCCGGGCCAGGGCGCCGGCCGCCACCGCGGCCGTGGCCCCGGTGCGGGCGGCGGTGATGCGGGTGCCGTCCATGACCGCGACCGGGGTGCCGTCGTCGGGGTCGAAGAGCGCGATCAGCGCCTGGTGGGACGGGCGGCCCCGCTCGTGGTTGGCGGGGAAGACGCTGACCAGCTTGGCCCCGAGGGCGACCCCGGGCAGGTGCACCGGCATCGCCCCCAGCCCGCCGCCCTCGGCCCAGGTCGCGACCCGCGGCGGTGCCGCGGCCCGACCGGCGCTGAAGCTCTGCAGGGCCTGGCCGAGCGCGGCCAGCAGCGGCTCCAGGTCGAGCAGGCCGGCAACGTCCGCCTCGCTGAGCACCAGCACCTCGGCCACCGTCCGCTCCCGTCGCCGCGCCGACCCGACGGCGGCCAATCTACCCCGCGTCGGCCGTGGGCCCGATCGGGGAGGATCTCCTGCCATGACGACCGACGGGGGACCGGCCGGGGCCGGGTCGCTGCGGCTGCTCGGCGCCAACCGGCCGTTCCGCCTGCTGTGGAGCGCCCGGGCGGTGTCCTTCCTGGGCGACTCGCTCGGCCTGGTCGCCCTCATGCTGCACGTCGCCGGCACCACCGGGCAGGCGCTGGCGGTGGCGTTCCTGCTGCTGGCCGGGGACTTCCTGCCGGCGCTGGCCGGGCCGCTGGCCGGGACCCTGGCCGACCGGCTGGACCGGCGGCGGGTGATGGTCGGCTGCGAGCTGGTCCAGGGGTCCCTGGTGGTCGTGACCGGCCTGTGGCTGCCGCCGCTGCCGCTGCTGCTCGTCCTGGTCGGGCTGCGGGCCCTGGCCGGCCAGGTGTTCCAGCCGGCGTCGCGGGCCGCCGTGCCCGCGGTGGTGCCCGAGCGCGACCTGGAGCGGGCCAACGCGGCCGTCGGCGTCGCCACCAACGGCGGCGAGACCCTCGGCCCGCTGGTCGCGGCGCTGCTGCTGCCGGTGCTGGACGTCCGCGGGGTGCTGCTGGTCGACGCGGCCACCTTCTTGGTCTCGGCGGTCGTGCTCGGGTTCCTGCCGGCGCTGCCAGGGGCGGCGCCGGAGGACGGCCGGCGCCCGTCGTTCCTGGCCGACGCCCGGGCCGGGCTGCACTACCTGCGAAGCCAGGCGACGGTGCGGGCGGTCATCCTCGGCTACTTCGCCATCGTGGCCTGCAACGGCATCGACGACGTGGCCCTGGTCTTCCTGGCCACCGACACCCTGGGCGCCGGCGAGGCCGCGGTCGGGCTGCTCCTGGCCGCCGTCGGCATCGGGCTGCTGGCCGGGTACGCGCTGCTGGCCCGGACCCGCGCCCGGGTCCCGATGCCCGCCCTGCTGCTGGCCGGCTTCGCCGTCAGCAGCGCCGGCAACCTGCTCACGGGCCTGGCCTGGGCGGTCGCGGCCGCCTTCGCCGTCCAGGCCGTGCGCGGGCTCGGCATCGCCGCCCTCGACGTGGCCGCCACCACCATGGTCCAGCGGTCGGTGCCGCCGCACCTGCTCGGGCGGGTGTTCGGCAGCCTCTACGGCGGGATCGGGGTGGCCGCCGCCCTGGCCTACCTCCTCGGTGGCCTCCTGCTGGACCGCACCACGCCCCGGGTCGCGTTCGTCGCCGCCGGCGCCGCCGGCCTGCTGGCCACCGGCATCACGGCCCTGGCCCTCCGCCGCGCCGCAAACTCGACAGAACGATCCACATAGGGATCTTCCCCAACACCCAGTGCGAAGCGTACATTCAGCGCTGTCGGTGCACCGGCAGCGGAGGTGGGGATGGGCATCGGTCGTGCGCGCACGCTCGTGGCGGCAGCGGTCCTGCTGGCGATGACGCTCCTGGGGACGGCTACGACGTCAAGCACTACCTGCTGAAGGTCTCCTACGACCCGGCGACCGACCGGCTCGTCGGGGTGGCCACGATCTCGGCCCGGGCGACCCAGAACCTGTCGCGCTTCAACCTCGACTTCGTCGGCCTGACCGTCCGCTCGATCAAGGTGAACGGCCGGGCGGCGACCTGGTCGCGGACCGACCACGAGCTCACCGTCACCCCCAAGCACGGGCTGCGGAAGGGCAAGAAGTTCACCGTCGTGGTCCGCTACGACGGCGTGCCCGTCACCCAGGAGATCGTGCTCGGCCCCGGCTTCACCATCGAGGCCGGATTCATCCACACCGACGACGGGGCCATCATCGCCGGCCAGCCCGAGGTGGCCGCCAGCTGGTTCCCGGTCAACGACCACCCGATCGACAAGGCGTCCTACACCTTCGTGGTCACCGCCCCGGCCGACCTGGAGGTGGTCGCCAACGGCCGCCTGCTGGGCCGCCAGCGCCACGGCGCCAAGCGCACCTGGCTCTGGCACGCACCCGAGCCGATGGCCTCATACCTGGCCACGGTGAACTTCGGCCAGTTCGACACCCGCCGCTACCGGACGGATGACGGGGAGTGGATGTACGACGCCCTCGACCCCGACCTGTTCAGCGAGCCGGTCGACCCGGACGATCCCGCTTCGGCGACCTTCGGCGGGATCGCCGAGGACTCGCTCGCCCGCCAGGACGAGATCCTCGACTTCCTCGAGGAGCGGTTCAGCCGCTACCCGTTCTCGACCGGCGGCGGCATCGTCGACGACTACGACAACCTCCTGTTCGCCCTTGAGACCCAGACCCGCCCGGTCTACTCCAAGTTCTTCTTCACCAGCCCGCCCAGCGGCGACTCGGTGGTCGTGCACGAGCTCGCCCACCAGTGGTTCGGCGACAGCGTGGCCCTGGCCGAGTGGAAGCACATCTGGCTGAACGAGGGCTTCGCCCAGTACTCCGAGTGGATGTGGAGCGAGGAGGAGGGCCTGGGCACGGCCCAGGAGCAGTTCGACGCCCTCTACAACGGGATCCCGGCCAGCGACCCGTTCTGGAGTGTGGTCATCGGCGACCCCGGTCCCGAGTTCCTGTTCGACATCGCCGTGTACTTCCGGGGCGCCATGGCCGTGCACGCGTTGCGGCAGGAGGTGGGCGACCGGGACTTCTTCCGCATCCTGCGGGCCTGGACGACCCGCCGGGCCGGCGGCCACGGCACCGTCCCGCAGTTCATCCGGCTGGCCGAGCGGATCTCGGGCGAGCAGCTGGACGACCTGTTCCAGGTGTGGCTGTTCACCGGCAGCAAGCCCGTGCTGGAGGCGGCGGCCGCGGAGGCGGCGACGGCCGCGGCTCCGCAGTCGGCGCGCGGGTCCCTGCCGGCGGCGCGGGGGGCCGAGCGCCTGCGCCGCTGAGCCAGGGGACCGACCGGAAGGTCAGGACCGGGGGCGCGCCCCCGGTCCCGGCCGTTCGCCCTGAGCGGCCTGGCGCGCCGTCTCGCCGACCCGTCTGGCCCGGGTCTCGGGGCGCTTGGCCTGGACGATCCACCCCAGGGCGGCCCGGCGCACCGACCGGGGGAAGCCCTCCCACCGCTCCCGCGCCCCGGGATGGTCCGCGAACGCGGCCGCCAGGTCGTCGGGGACGACCAGGTCCTCGACCGCGTCCAGCCTGGTCCAGGACCCGTCCCGCTTGGCCTCCTCGATGCGGGCCAGCCCGGGCTCGGCCATCAGGCCCTCGGCCAGGAGGCGCTCGACCCGGACCTTGTTCGTCCGGGCCCAGCCGCTGCCGGGCTTGCGGGGGGTGAACCGGATCATCGTCCGCCGGTCGTCGAGCTTGGCCGCCTTGCCGTCGATCCATCCGAAGCACAGGGCCTCCTCGACCGCCTGGTCGTAGGTCAGCCCGGTCCGGCCCGACCCCTTGCGCCAGAACACGAGCCACACCACGTCGCGGTCGCCGTGGTGGGTGGCCAGCCAGGCCCGCCACTGGGCCCGGTCGCCCGGGTGCAGCCGGTCGTCGTTCAGCGGCCGCTGCGGCTCTGGAACAGCGCCCGCAGCCGGGCCAGCCAGCCGTCCGAGCCGGGCTGGTCCGGGGTGCCGGCGTCGGCGTCGGTCGGGATCGGCTCCCCGGCCAGGAACGCCCGGAACTCGGTGGTGGAGGCGAGGTCCGCCTCTCCCCTGGCTTCGGGGGGAGGCTGGGACCGCCCGTCGGTGGGGTCCATAGCTCCTCCTCAAGGTCGCGTGACCCCGAAGCCTACGTGCCCGGGGGCCGCCGGGGCCACCTCGGGTCAGGGCGGCAGTTCGGATGGCCGGCGAACTCGGTTCCCCGGGCGAGCTCCTGGCCGGCGGCGTCGAAGCTGGTAAGGAGCGCGGCCGGGCGCCCGGGCGAGGGGGCGACCACCCAGAAGGTGAACGGG
>DASUPQ010000195.1 GCA_036280995.1 Actinomycetota bacterium
GGCCCGCATGGCGGCCGTGGCGGCCACCTGCTCGCGCCGCTCGAACCGCGCCAGCGCCTCCGGGGACAGGGAGGTCGGGAACTCGATCAGCAGCGCGCCGGGGAGACTGTGGGTCTTGACCGGGAAGCCGGAGTCGCGGAAGACCCTGACCATCTGATGGTTCTCGGGCAGCACCTCGGCGTCGAGGATCTGGACCCCGAGCTGGTTGGCCGCCTCGGCGAGCTGGCCGAGCAGGATGGTGCCGAGCCCCTTGCCCTGCATGGCGTCGGCGATCTCCATGGCCACCTCCGCCCGTTCCGGGTGGTCAGGCTGGCGCTCGAATCCGGCATGGCCGACGACCCGGCCGTCGCCACCGCTGATGGCGACCAGCCCGTAGCGCCGCTCGTAGTCGACCTCGGTCGCCCACTGGATGGCCTTGTCGAGGTTGGGGAAGCCGGAGAAGAACCGGAGCCAGCGGCTGCGGTCGGACAGCCCCTTGAGCAGCCGCTCGATCTCGGACGCGTCGGCGAGCCTGGCCGGCCGCACGTGGACCGTCGAGCCGTCCCGCAGGACGACGTCGGCCTCCCGGTGACCGGGATAGGTGGTCACGGCCATCACTCCTCGTCCAACCGGACCTCGAGGACTCCGGGCACCCCGCGGGCCAGTAGCGTGGCCAGCTGGCGATCGACCGGGTCGGGAGGGCCGGTGAGGTCGACGACCCCGTCCCGGACCGTCACCCGGTAGCGGCTTGGCGCGCCCAGTTCGGCCGCCAGCAGCGCCTCCAGGTCACGGGTGATCTCCTCGTCGCTGCGGGCCAGCACCTCCAGCAGGTCCTGCCGGGCCACGATGCCAACGACCCGGCGGCCCCGGAGGACCGGGATCGACTTGATGCGCCGTTCCAGCATGAGCCGGCCGGCGTCGGCGACATCGGCCTCCTCGGGCAGCGTCACGACGTCCCTGGTCATCGCCTCGGACGCGATCCGGGAGGTCGCCGGTGCGGCGGGGAGTGGCGCGAGATGGGCCCGCGGGTCGGGAGCCAGCTCCAGTGGGATCAGATCGGCCTCGGACAGGATGCCGGCCAGCTCGCCGCGGTCCACCACCGGCACGGCGCTGACGCCGCGCGTGACCAGGAGCTTGGCGACCTCTTTGAGCGGCATGTCCGGCGGCACCGTGACCACCGGGCTGGACATGACGTCCCTGACTCGCACGCCGACCTCCTTGCATCGGTTGCCACCAGTCTGGCCTGGGGTCCGAAGTGCTCCCAGGGCCAGGCAGCCCAGCCCGCGGGGGACCATCGCCCCTACAGCGCGGGCAGGCCGGGCGGTTGCATTGCTCTAGGGGGCCTGAACCAAGGGAGGACCCCATGCACAGCCTGGTCAAGGACCTGATGACGACGCCGGTGGTGACGGTGGAGCCCAGCGCCCCGTTCAAAGAGATCGTGGCCCGCCTGGCCGAGCACCGGGTCAGCGCGGTCCCGGTCGTGGACGATGGTCGCCGGGTGCTGGGCGTCGTCTCCGAAGCCGATCTGCTCCTCAAGGAGGAGTTCCCCGAGCCCGAGCAGGACCTCCCGCTGTGGTGGACCAAGCGGGCCCGGCTGGACCGGGCCAAGGCCGCCGCCTCGGTGGCCCGCGACCTCATGACCGTGGCCGTGGTGGCCGTCTCGCCCGACGCGACGGTGGCCGAGGCGGCCCGGCGGATGCACACCGCCAAGGTCAAGCGGCTGCCCGTGGTCGACCGCACCGGTCGGCTGGTCGGGATCGTGAGCCGCAGTGACCTGCTGAAGGTGTTCGACCGCTCCGACCAGGACATCCGCCGCGAGATCATCGAGGACGTGATCGTGGGCGAGTTCACGATGGCGCCGAGCCGGTTCTCCCTCCATGTCACCGACGGGGTGGTCGTGCTCCAGGGCCGGGTCGAGGGGCGCAGCCTCCTCCCCTACCTCGTCCGGGCCGTCCAGGGGGTCGAGGGCGTGGTCCGGGTCGAGAACCGACTGACCTACGACATCGACGACCGCGACGCCGGCCGGGTGATGGCCTTCCCCTGGATTCGTACCTGACTCCGACGCCTGAGTACCGGAACATGGGCCTGGCGGCGCTCGTCAGTCAGGTGGAGCGGTCCTGGCGGGTCGGCTCGCGGAACAGCGACTCGACCTCGAGCAGCACCCTGGTGGCGCGCTCGGCGAAGCGGCCTGGGCGGAAGGGGGCCAGCAGGCCGTCGGCCGCCTGGGTGGCGACCTCGTCCGCGACCAGGCGCCCCAGGACCGGGGCCACGGTGACCCCGCTGTGGCTGACGGCCACATACAGCCCCTCCAGCCAGGGCAGCGGCCCCACGATCGGCAGCCGGTCCGACGGCATCGCCCGGTAGGCCAGCCACCACTTGTCCACCCCGGCCCCGGCCAGGGCCGGGAAGAACCGGGCCGCCTGGGCCAGCAGGGCCCGGGCATGCTCCAGCCCGGGGTTGGTGACAAGCGTCTCCTGGGTGCGCTCGCCGACCAGGACCGACCCGTCGGCGCGCTGGCGCAGGTGCACGGCCGGCCCCGGCCCGCCGGGCACATACACGACCCGGTCGGTCAGCGGACCCAGCGGCCGGGTCTGGACGAGCATGCCCGGGCTGGCCAGGGTCGGGACCTGGAGTCCGACCGCGGCCGCGACCTGGACGGCCTCGGGCCCGGCGGCCAGCACACAGGTCCGGGGCCGCAGCACCTCGGGGCCGACCTCGACCCGCACGCCGTCGTCGTCCAGCCGCACCCGGGCCCGGCCGGTCACCAACCGGGCCCCGGCCTCCTCCAGCACCCTCCGGCAGGCGGCCAGCACCAGCGGCGGCTCCACCTGCCCGTCGTTGGGGGCGAAGCAGGCGGCCGCGACCTGGCCGAGGTGGACGCCGGGCAGCAGCCGGGCCAGCTCGGCCTGGTCGACGAGGCGGACCGGGTAGCCCCGGCCGCGGGCGTCGGCCACCTGCCGGGCCAGCCGGCGGCCCTCCTCGGGGTCGCTGACCCAGCGGACCTCGCCGGCCCGGCGCAGCCCAACCTCGCCGCCGATGCGGCCGGCGAACCGCTGCCAGCCCGACATGCCCGCACACGCCAGCTGGAACCAGGCCGCCGGGTCCTTGCCGAAGGCCGAGATCGACGCGAACGATCCGGTCGACGTGCCCTGTCCCGGCCGCTGGGGGTCGATGACGACCGGCTGCACCCCCCGGTCGGCCAGGTGGACCGCGATCGAGGACCCGAGGATCCCGGCCCCGATCACGACAACGTCACTGTCCGCAGTGCCGCCCACATGAGCTCCTTTGCCGTCTGAGCGCGGGCGCACCCGCCCACGGTCGGACGGGCAAAGGAGCTCACGTGACTGGCACTGCGGACAGTGACGTTGTCGTGATCGGGGCCGGGATCCTCGGGTCCTCGATCGCGATCCACCTGGTCGACCGGAGGGTGCGGCCAGTCGTCATCGACCCCCAGCGGCCGGGACAGGGCACGTCGACCGGTTCGTTCGCGTCGATCTCGGCCTTCGGCAAGGACCCGGCGGCCTGGTTCCAGCTGGCGTGTGCGGGCATGTCGGGCTGGCAGCGGTTC
>DASUPQ010000196.1 GCA_036280995.1 Actinomycetota bacterium
CCGGTCCGCCGAGGAGCCTCACACCACCGCCCACGCCCGGTTGGTCCGCGTCCTCAGCGAGCTCCAGTCGGGTCCCCGGACCGAGAGCCACTGGCGGAATCCGGCCCTCTCCCGAATCCAGGTGACCAGCCACCTCGTCCAGGCGGCCGTGCACGTCGACCAGCACTTCAGCTACGAGCGCTGGTACCTGTTCGACGACGTCTGGGCCGCAGCTCACCCCGACCTGGCGGCGTCCCTGCTGCGGTGCGCGACCGGCTGGGACCCGTTCCGGGACTGACCCGACGGCGCGTCGCCCACGAACCCGGTGATCTCGGTGACCACGGCGGGGGCGCGGAGGATGCGCCGGTGACCGAGGCCGGTGGTGGTGATCAGGCGGGTGTCCGGCCAGGACTGGGCGATGGCCGCGCTGTCCGACCAGCCGGTCTCGGCGTCCTGGCGGTCGTGGACGAGCAGCAGCGGCGGGGTGGCGACCTGGCGGGCCATGGCGGGCACGTCAAAGGCCGACATGGAGGTGCCGACCCGGCGCTCGATCCTGGCCACCAGGCGGGTGCGGACCCGCTCGCCGAAGCCGAGTCGGCCGGCGAAGGTCCGGGTGTAGGGCAGGGGGTCGGCCATGGGGGCGACGAAGGCCAGGCGGCCGACGGGCAGGCCGGCGCGCACCGCGTAGGCGGCGGCCGTGGCTCCGAGGGAGTGGGCGATCACCGCGTGGGCCGGGCCGTTGGCGGCCACCACCGCGGCCAGGGCGTCGGCGAACTCGAGGAGGGAGCTGCGCCCGGGGCCTTCGGGGCCGGGGTCGGAGGCGCCGTGGCTGGGGGCGTCGAAGGCGACCACGCGGAAGCCGGCCTCGACCAGCGGGGCGGCGAAGGCGTCGAGCTGCCAGCGCCACCCGCCCCAGCCGTGGACCAGGTAGACGACCGGGGGGCCGGCCGGGTCGGGCGCGCCCACGGCCGGTCGTTCGCCCCAGACCTCGCCGGCGACCGTGCGGCCGTGGACCTCGACCTGGAAGGGGCGGCCCGGGGGCGCCAGCCGGTCGTGGCCGCCGCGCCCGTTGGGGACGGTGAACCAGAGCGACTCCGCCCAGCGGGCCCCGACGGCGGGAGCGATCCGCTCGAGCAGGGCGAATGACCGAACGATCGTGCTTTTCTTCATCGCTGCGCGACGGCTGGTCGGCATGGAGGTCTCCTCAGGAGGCGGGGCGGGCGGCCGCCACCAGCGCCTCGAAGGCGCGGGTGGCGCGGGCGGCGGCGTCGGGGTCGTCGAGCAGCCGGCTGGCGTGGTGGTAGGCCAGCATCGTCCCGTGCAGGTCGTAGGCGAACTGGACGGGGTCGGCGTCGGGGCGGAAGTGGCCCTCGGCGACGCCGGTGCGGAACACCTGGGCGATCGTGTCCAGCCAGTCGCGCTGGTCCTGGGCCAGCCGGTCGCGGACGGGGCCGGGCTGGCCGTCGAACTCGGCGCTGGCGGCGACGAACAGGCAGCCGCCGGGCAGGGCCTCGGCGTCCCAGGCGAGCCAGCGCCGGAACAGCTCGCGCATCCGGGGCTCGCCGCGGGGGGCGGCCAGGGCCGGGCGGATCACCAGGTCGATGAAGCGGGCCCGGGTGTGGTCGAGCAGCTGGAGCTGGAGCGACTCCTTGGACTGGAAGTGGGCGAACAGGCCGCTCTTGGAGAGCTGGGTCGAGGCGGCCAGCGACCCGATGGTCAGCCCGCTCAGCCCGACCCGGCTGGCCACCCTGGCCGCCTCGTCGAGTACGGCCTGCCTGGTCGCCGTTCCCTTGCTCATGGGGTCAATAAAAGCACGAACGTTCGTCTACATCAAGAGGGGGAGGGCGAGTCAGCTTCGGCGGGGGGCTCCGAGGGGACCGGGGGCGCAGCGGCGTCGGGCGAATCCGCGGCAGGGGCGGCCGCGGCCGGGCGGGAGCGGGTGGCCCAGGTGCTCGGGTCGTCCCTGAGGCCTTCGAGGACCCAGCAGGCGATGGGGTCGCGCTTGCCCTTGACCTCGATGGGGTCGAGGGGGCGGACGATGGCGAGGTGCTTGATGGCGGCCTGGGTGGTGGGGCCGACCACGACCTGGCCGGCCTCGGCGACCTCCTGCTCCAGGCGGGCGGCCAGGTTGACGGTGTCGCCGATGGCGGTGAAGTTGCGGAACTCGTCGCTGCCGATGTTGCCGATCAGGGCGGGCCCGGTGTTGACCCCGATCCGGAACCGGGGCCAGTCGGGCTCGCGCTCGGCGACGGCCTCGATGGCCGCCTGCATGCCAAGGGCCGCCCGGGCCGCCCGCAGGGCGTGGTCGGGCTGGCGGGCCGGGGCGTTGAACAGGACCATGACGGCGTCGCCGACGAACTGGACCACCGTGCCCCCGTTGGCCAGCAGCACCGGCACGGCCCGGCCGAAGTACTGGTTGAGCATGGCCACCACCCGGTCGGGGGTGGTCCGCTCCGAGAACGGCGTGAAGCCGCGCAGGTCGGCGAAGAGCACCGTCACCTCGGCCACCTCCCCGCCCAGGCGGGCCTGGGTCGGGTCGGCCAGCAGGGCGGTGGCCACGTCGGGCGACATGTACTGGCGGAACAGCCCGTCGAGCTGGCGGTAGAGCCGGGCGTTCTCCAGCCCGATGGACAGCTGGCTGGCCAGGGCCCGCAGCAGCCACCGGTCCCGGTCGGCGAAAGGCCCCTCGGCCCGGCGCACGTCCAGCACCCCGGCCGCGCGGTCCTTGACCGTCAGCGGCAGGACCAGCCGCCCCCCGGCTCCCTCGGGCTCCTCGACCGGCTCCAGCGACTTCAGCGAGGCGCCGCACGGGTCGCCGCCGTCGTCGACCGGCTGCTCGGCGTCCCCGGCCTCCGCGTCCTCCTCCGGCCAGCGGCCGGCCCGCATCGACCCCGGGAACACCAGCTGCTCGCCCTCGACCAGCCCGACCCGCAGCGCGTCGGGCCGCAGTGCCTGGCCGGTCAGCTCGACCCCGCGCTCCAGCAGCCGGCGCTCATCCACGATCACCCGCGCCTCGGCCCCGACGGCCACCAGGGCACGCAGGCGCTCGATCTGCTCGCGCTCGGCCACCAGCGCCTGGGCGGCCTGCTCCAGCACCTGGGCCTGGCCCTCGGTCAGGTCGAAACGGTCGGCCAGGTCGGCCACCACTCGGGCGACCGGCCGGGCGCCGTCGCCCTGGGGCTGCTGCATGGCCTCGACCAGCGCCTCCAGGGCGGCGGCGTGCTCGCGGCGGATCTGCCCGATGGTCTCCTGGAGGTAGATGCCGTGGAACAGGCTGGACCAGGAGCCCTCCCGAACGTACTGCACGTGGGCGCTGTAGTAGACGAAGGCGAAGGCGAACGCCATCAGCAGGTGCCACTCCCACCAGGAGGCGTGCCAGTTGCGGGCCAGGACGACCGCGATCATGGCCTCGGCGAGCAGGGCGAAGGCGGTGAGGACGGCGATCAGGATCACCGACGGCCGCCGCCGGTGCAGCCGCCAGTAGCGGGCCGAGGCCAGCGCGTACAGGGCCACCCCGGCCACGGCCATGAGGGTCAGCGGGCCCCGGCTGGCCTCCTCGGCCAGGGGGGCGTCCAGCGGCGGCAGCCCGAGGAGCGACACCACCGCCCAGGCGACCATCAGCGCCAGCAGGCCGCCCCGGAGCAGCGCCTGGCGGCGCAGCACGGCGTCGGCCCGCTCGGGGGTCAGGTCCAGGGAGGAGACGACGGCGAACACCGACGCCAGCAGCAGCCCCACCGGGGTGGCGATGGCGAAGCCGGCGTTGCGCCCGGTGAGCAGGATCTGGGGGGTGGCCAGGGCGTGCAGCAGCAGGAACCCGGCGCTGGACAGGAACACCAGCGACACCAGGAACAGGCGGGCGTCGGCGCGGCGGCGTGACACCTCGCTCACGCGCACGCCGAGGGCCACGTTGACGGCGGCCACGGCCACCACCAGCCCGAAGTGGATGCCGTGGTGCTCCAGGATGACGTCGAAATGGGGCTGGGCCAGCAGCAGCCACAGCCCGAGCAGGGGCAGGACCAGATGGAAGGCCCACACGGCGACGCGCAGCGTCGCCCGCCTGGGCACGGCCGCCGCGGCCATGGTCAGCCGTCCGGCTCGCGGCGGGCCCGTGCCACCTCCGCGAGGGCGTCGCGGTCGAGCTGGTCGCCGGCGACCACGGCGATCCGGCAGGGGGTGACCGCCCGCAGGGTGGCCGTGCGCCGTCCCCCCTCGAGCAGGGCCATCTCGCCGACCACGGCCCCGGGGCCGAGCTCGGTGACCGCCTTGCCGTCGATCTCGACCCGGAGCACGCCGTCGAACAGGAGGTAGACGTCGGTGCCGGTGTCGCCCTGCTCGACCAGGGTCTCGCCGGCCTGCAGGCGCCGGAACGAGGGCTTGCCGTCGATGATGGCCACCGACAGGCGCCGCTCCAGGGCCGTCTCGGCGGCGACGACCAGCGCCGGCGAGTCCTCGTCGCCCCAGGGGGTGCGCTGCAGCTCGGTCTCGCGGAACCAGCGGTCGAAGTCGATCCGGCCCGTCTTGGCGACCAGCGTGCCCTCGTGGTCGTAGATCCAGTGCCGGGGGAAGGGGCTGGCCCAGACGACCTCGTAGGTGGCCCGGCCGTCGGCGTGGATGGCGAGGGCGAGGGTCGACCAGGCGGCCGGGGCGATCCACTGGACGAACGGCGGGCGGCGGATGCGCCGCGGCGCCGGCGCGCCGGTACGCCCGCCGGCCGACTGCACGAACCGGACCCAGCCGTCGCCGATCTCGGGCTTGGGGCGCAGGTCCGGGAAGGGCATGGCGGCGAAGGTCAGGTCGCGCGAGCCGAGGCGCAGGGTGGTGCTGCCGATCAGGCCGCCACCGACGTGGCCGTGGTCGACGATGCGGCCGTCCTCGACCTCGATCCAGGCCCGCAGATGGTTGGCGAACCGGAAGCGGTCGGCGGCCCGGAGCGCCTCGAGGTCCTCCAGCGTCTCCGGGGGCGGCGGGTCGTAGTGGGCGATGCCGAGGCGGAAGGCCAGCTCGGTGCCGGCGCCTTCCATCGCCCCGAGCGGGATCCATGAAAGGGAGGTGACCGACGACTCGATACGCAATGGGCAGCTCCTTTGTCGCTCCGGCCGCATTGTCCCCGGCCCGTGGCCTCCACGCCAGGGGTTACGATCGGGGAGCGGCGCACCGCAAAGGAGGGCGGGGCTGGTGGAGGAGGAGCACGCCCGGGTCGCGCCGGCGCTCGGCGCGTACGCCGCCGGCGCGCTCGAACCGGGGGAGGCCGCCGAGGTCGAGGCCCACCTGGCCGCCGCCACCGCCGGCGGCGGGCCCGGATGCCGCGCTGGGCCAGGCGTTCGAGACCTGGATCCACGCCGACGACGTGCGCGCCGCGTCCGGGCGCCCGCCCCGCCCGCCCGGTCCCGCCCACCCCCATGGCGTCCTGACCATGGGCGTGCGGCTGCTGCCCCCGGCCCTCCGAGCCCTCGGCGTGGAGCGTCCCGGCCGGGCCGTCGCCCTGCGCCTGGAGGGGCCGGGGGCGGGAGCTGGACGGCGCCGCCCGCCGGGACCGGCCCGCCGGCGGCCACCGTCACCGTCCCGGCGACCGACTTCTTCTACCTGACGGGCAACCGCCGCGACCCGGCCGCGGTCGGCGCAGCCGTGACCGGGGACGAGGCGCTGGCCGCCGGCCTGCTGCGGGCGGCGGCCACCCTCGGCTGCGACTGAACCGAACCGGCGCCGGCCTTGCCGCGAACGCGATGTAGGGACGTCTCGCGC
>DASUPQ010000197.1 GCA_036280995.1 Actinomycetota bacterium
ACGTGGCCGACTGCCATTCGGTCTGGAGGCCCAGCTTGGCCGCGACGGCGTTGAACAGGTCGACGTCCCAGCCGACGACCGTCTTGCCGTCGGCGTCGAGGAACTCGTTCGGGGCGTAGCTGGCGTCGGTCCCGATCAGGACCTTGCCGTCGGACTTGATCGCGTCCGGGACCTTGGCGGCCAGGGCCTCGTCGACCGCCGGGGCGGCGGCGGTCGTGTCGGTGGTCCCGCCCCCAGTCGTCTCGCCGTCGTCGCCACAGCCGGCCGCGACCAGGGCCATGGCCAGGACCAGGCCAAAAAGCGCCCCGCGGCGCCACCTGCGTGCCTTCATCGCGTTCCTCCCGTCTCTCCCACCCTCACTGATCTGTGTGCACGATAGCCGTTCTTGGCTTCCTCCGTTGCCAGCTTGCGAGATGATGCCGCCTATGAAGCCACCGGTGTTCGCCTATCACCGGCCGGAGACGGTCGCCGAGGCGCTGGACGTGCTGGCCGAGGTGGGCCACGACGGCAAGGTCCTGGCCGGCGGCCAGAGCCTGGTCCCGCTGCTCAACATGCGGCTGGCCGCCCCCGCCCACCTGGTCGACGTCAACCGGCTGGCCGAGCTGGACGTCGTCGCCCGGGAGCCGGACGGGGTCCGGGTCGGCGCTCTGGCCCGCCACGCCCGGGTCGAGGACGACCAGGCCGCCGCCGGCGCCGTCCCGCTGCTCGGTCAGGCGATCGCCGACATCGCCCACACCGCCATCCGCAACCGCGGCACGGTGGTCGGCAGCCTGGTCCACGCCGACCCGGCGGCCGAGCTGCCGGCGGTGCTGGCCCTGCTGGGCGGGACCATGGAGCTGGCCAGCGCCGGCGGGTCCCGGCGGGTGGCCGCGGCCGACTTCTTCCTGGGGCCGCTGGAGTCGGCCGTGCGGCCGGGGGAGCTGGCCACGGCGGCGGTGTTCCCGGCGCCGCCGGCCGGCAGCGGCAGCGCCTGGGTGGAGGTGGCCCGGCGCCACGGCGACTACGCCGTCTGCGGGGTCGGGGCGCTGGTCACCCTCGACCAGGGGCTGCGGGTCGGCTCCGCCCGGGCGGCGCTGATCTCGGCCGGGCCGGTGCCGGTGCCGGTCGACCTGACCGACGCCCTCGGCGGCCAGCCCCACGACGCCGCCGACTGGGCCGGCGCCGGCCGCCTGGCCGCGGCCGCCGTCGACCCCGAGGCCGACATCCACGCCAGCGCCGCCTACCGCCGCCACCTGGCCGGGGTCCTGACCGCCCGGGCGGCCAGGGCCGCCGCCGCCCATGCCGCCTCGCGACTGGAGGGGGCGGCGTGAGCGAGCCGCTGCACGAGACCCGGCTGGTGGTCAACGGCGTGCCCCACACCGTGCAGGTGCCGGCGCGGCGGCTGCTGGCCGACTGCCTGCGCCACGACCTGGGGCTGACCGGCACCCACCTGGGCTGCGAGCACGGCGTCTGCGGGGCCTGCACGGTGCTGGTCGACGGGCAGCCGATGCGCTCGTGCCTGCTGTTCGCCGCCGGGATGGACGGGGCCGAGATCACCACCGTCGAGGGCTGCCGGGCCCCCGATGGCGGCCTCGGCCCGGTGCAGCAGGCGTTCCGGGACTGCCACGGGCTCCAGTGCGGCTTCTGCACCCCCGGGTTCGTCACCACCATCACCGCCTGGCTGCGGGAGCATCCCGACCCCACCGAGGCGCAGGCCCGCGAGGCCATCGGCGGCAACCTCTGCCGCTGCACCGGCTACCAGAACATCGTCGCCTCGGTCCTGCGGGCGGCCGAGCTGCTGAAGGAAGCGCCGTGACGACGCGGACGATGGGGGAGCCGATCGCCCGGCGGGAGGACCCGCGGCTGGTCGCCGGGGACGGCCGCTTCCTGGACGACCTGGGCCCGGAGGCGCTGGCGGCGGCGTTCGTGCGCAGCCCCCATGCCGCCGCCCGGGTGGTCGACGTCGACGTCAGCCGGGCCCTGGAGGTCGACGGGCTGGTGGCCATCTACACCTACGAGGACCTGGAGGGGCCGGTGGCCGAGCCGCTGCCCCTGCTGATCCCGCACCCCCGCCTGCACGCCCCCAGGACCGGCTACCCGCTGGCCAACGGGGTCGTCCGCCACGTCGGCGAGCCGGTGGCCATGGTGGTGGCCCGCGACCGCTACCTGGCCGAGGACGCCTGCGAGCGGATCGCCGTCACCTACGAGCCGCTGGCCCCGGTGGTCGGCCTGGACGCGGCCGTGGCCGCCGAGCGGACGGTCCACGACGACGTGGCCGACAACGTGGCCGCCCGCATGGTCCAGGAGCACGGCGACGCCCGCGCCGCCGTGGCCGCCGCCCCCCACCGGCTCGAGCTCGACCTGGCCATCGAGCGGTCCGCCTCCATGCCCATGGAGGGCCGCGGCGTCTACGCCCGCTGGGACGCCGCCGACCGGTCCCTGCGCGTCTACAGCTCGACCCAGACCTCGACCTCGGTCCGGTTCGCCCTGGCCGTCAAGCTGGGGGTGCCGGTGGACCGGGTCGAGGTGGTCGCCCCCGACGTCGGCGGCGGCTTCGGGGTCAAGATCGTCCACCCCTGGCCCGAGGAGGTGCTGGTCCCGTGGGCCGCGATCCGCCTCGGGCGCGAGGTCAAGTGGGCCGAGGACCGGCGCGAGCACTTCGTCGCCGCCGCCCACGAGCGGGGTCAGCGCCACCACGTCAGCGTCGGCTTCGACGACGAGGGCCGCCTGCTCGGCCTCGACGTCGAGTTCCTCCACGACAACGGCGCCTACACCCCGTACGGGATCATCGTCCCCATCATCACCGCGACCCAGCTTCTCGGCCCCTACAAGCCGGGCGCCTACCGGGTCGAGTTCCGCTCCCTCTACACCAACACCGTGATCGTCACCCCCTACCGGGGCGCCGGCCGGCCCCAGGCGGCGTTCGCGATGGAGCGGACCATGGACGCGATCGCCGCCTACCTGGGCCGCGACCGGGCCGAGGTGCGGGCGGCCAACTTCATCCAGCCCGACGAGATGCCCTACGACCACCACCTCACCTTCCAGGACGGGCGGCCGCTGATCTACGACTCCGGCGACTACCCGGCCACCCTGGACAAGGTCAAGAAGCTGGTCGGCTGGGACGAGTTCCCCGCCTTCCGGTCCGGGGCGAGGGCGGCCGGGCGGCGGGTCGGGATCGGCCTGGCCTGCTACGTCGAGGGCACCGGGGTCGGCCCGTACGAGGGCGCCCACGTGCGCGTCGAGACCAACGGCACAGTGGTCGTGGCCACCGGCCTGACCACCCAGGGCCAGGGCCACGAGACGGCCTTCGCCCAGGTGGCGGCCGAGACCCTCGGGGTGCCGGTGGAGCGGGTCACGGTCGTGACCGGCGACACCCGCCGCTTCAAGTACGCCGTCGGGACCTTCGCCAGCCGGGCGGCGGTGATGAGCGGCAACGCCGTCGCCCTGGCCGCCGGCAAGGTCAGGGCCAAGGCTCTGCGGATCGCCGCCGAGGCCCTGGAGGCCGACCCGGGCGACCTGGAGCTGGCCGAGGGCGCGGTCAGGGTCAGGGGCGCCCCGGAGCGCGAGATCGCCCTGGAGACGGTGGCCGTGCTGGCCAACCCGCTGCGCTACGCCTTCGACGACCAGACCCGGCTGGCCACCCAGTTCGTGGTCGGCCGGGGGGTGGAGGCGCCGCCGGTCGACGAGGACGACGAGCCCGGGCTGGAGGCGACCGACTTCTACTCGCCGCTCCGCTCCACCTTCGCCAACGGCATGCACGCGGTCGTGGTCGAGACCGACCCGGAGACGGCCGAGGTCCGGATCCTGCGCTACTGCGTGGTCCACGACTGCGGCACGCTGATCAACCCGCGGATCGTCGAGGGGCAGATCCACGGCGGGGTCGCCCAGGGGGTCGGCGGGGCCCTGTACGAGCGGATCGTCTACGACGAGAACGGCCAGCTGCTCAACGCCTCGTTCATGGACTTCCTGATGCCGTACGCCTCCGAAGTGCCCAAGATCGAGACCGACCACCTGGAGACGCCGTCGCCGCTCAACCCGCTCGGCATCAAGGGGGCCGGCGAGGCGGGCACGATCGCCGCCTCGGCCGTGCTGGCCGCGGCCATCTCCGACGCCGAGGGGTTCTTCGTCGACCGCATGCCGATCTCCCCGTCGGACCTGTGGGCGCTGCGGGAACGCCATGCGAGGAAGGAGGAGGGATGAGGATCGCCGGCAACGCCACCCTGCACGCCCCCGTGGAGGCCGTGTACGACGCCCTGCGGGACCCGCGGGTGCTGGTCCGCACCATCCCCGGCTGCGAGCGCCTGGAGCAGGTCGGCGAGGACGCCTACCAGATGACCGTCACCGCCGGCGTGGCCTCGGTCCGGGGCACCTACGCCGGCGACGTCCGCCTCACCGACCACCGCGCCCCCCACGCCTTCGTCCTCCGGGCGAGCGGTTCGGGCGCCCCCGGCACCGTCTCGGCCGACGTCGCCGTCGAGCTCGCCTCCGGCGACAACGGCACCACCGTCCTGTCCTACGACGCCGACGCCGTCGTCGGCGGCATGATCGGCGGCGTCGGCCAACGCCTCCTCTCCGGCGTCGCCAAACGCACGGCGGGCGAGTTCTTCGCCGCCGTCGATGAGGTTCTGGGAGGAGGCGGGGCCGAGGAGCCCGCCCCATCGACTCCGACCGAGGAGGCGGGCGCCCTCCTCACCCCGGCCGGGGAGGCGGGGGCGGCGGCCCGGGCAGGTGCCCGGGGGGCCGGGCCACGCGTGTACCGCGCCCCCGCCCGCCCGGCGGCCACCCCCGGCGGGGAGTTCGCCGCCGGCGTGGCCCTGGGCGCGGCCGCCGCCCTCCTCGGCGCCCTGGTCGGCGGCTACCTGGCCCGCCGCGCCTCCCGACCCCGCCCCCGCCGGAGCAGGAGGCGCTGACCCCGTGCGACCCTTCACCGCGGCGGCCGTCCAGACCGCCCCCGCCCCCGGCCCCCTGACCCCGGCCTCCGTCAAGGCCAACCTCGGCACCTGCGTCGACCTGGTCGAGCGCTGCGTCGCCGCCACCGCCGCCGACCTGGTCGTGCTGCCCGAGTCGGCCACCACCGGCTACACCCCCGGGGTCGACCCGGCCACCCTCTGGGACCTGGTCAGCGAGGTCCCCGGCCCGGTCACCGAGCCCCTCCAGGACGCGGCCCGGCGCCTCGGCGTCCACCTCGTCGCCGGCACCTACGAACGCGGCCGCGAGCGCGGCACCGTCCACAACAGCGCCGTCCTGATCGGCCCGACCGGCGACGTCCTCGGCAGCTACCGCAAGACCCACGTCTTCTACCTGGAGGACCGCGACGCCGGCGGCTGGGTCACCCGCGGCGACCAGGCCGTGGTCGTCGACACCGACCTGGCCCGGATCGGCCTGCTCATCTGCTACGACGGCGACTTCCCGGAGCTGGCCAGGGCCGAGGCCGTGCTCGGGGCCGAGGTCCTGTGCCGGCCGTCGGCGCTGCTGCGCCCGGCCGACATCTGGGAGCTGACCAACCGGGCCCGGGCCTACGACAACCACGTGTTCGTGGTCGGAGCCAACGCCACCGGCGCCGACCCGGCCGGGACGCTGTACTTCGGCAACTCGATGGTCGTCTCCCCGGTCGCCGAGGTGATGGCCAGGGCCGCCACCCAGCCGGGCTGGTGCTGCGCCCGCCTCGACCCGGCCACGGCCATGGCCACCGTCGCCCCCGGGGCCAGCGTCCCCCAGCGCTTCGACCACCTCGCCGACCGCAACCTGGCCCTGGTCGAGGGCCACCTCGACGACCTCCGCCGCCCCGCCAGGACGAGGTTCCCGCACCCGCCGCCCGAACGATGACCGTCCCGCGCCGGATCCGGGTCGGGGTCGACACCGGCGGGACCTTCACCGACGTGGTCGCCTTCGACGAGGACAGCGGCGAGCTGGCCGCCGTCAAGACCCCCTCGACCCCGGCCGACCCGGCCGAGGGGTTCATGGCCGGGGTGGCCAAGGTCCTGGCCGCCCTCGGGGTCGGCCCGGAGGCGGTCAGCGCCGTCTGCCACGGCACCACCGTGGCCACCAACCAGCTCCTCGAGGGCCGGGTCGGCCGGCTCGGCTTCGTCACCACCGAGGGCTTCGGGGCCCTGCTGGAGATCGCCCGCCAGAGCGTCCCCGACGGCTACGGCAACAGCTACTTCTGGGTCAAGCCGCCCCGGATCGTCCCCGCCGACCTGGTCAGGACCGTCGGCGGCCGGCTCGACCACAGCGGTGCCGAGCTGCGCCCGTTCGACGAGGAGGGGGCCCGGGCGGCCGCCCGCTTCCTGCGCGACCGGGCGGTGACCGCCGTTGGCGTGTGCTTCCTGCACGCCTACGCCAACCCGGCCCACGAACGGCGCATGCGCGAGGTCCTGGCCGCCGAGCACCCCGGGGCGGCGGTGTCGCTCTCCAGCGAGGTGCTGCGCGAGTACCGCGAGTACGAGCGGGCCATGACCACCCTGGTCGACGCCGCCGTCAAGCCGCGGGTCGGCCGCTACGTGGCCACCATCGCCCGCCGCCTGGACGAGCTGGCGCCGGGAACGCCGCCGCCGTTCTACGTGATGAAGTCCAACGGCGGCGTCCTGTCGGCCGCCGAGGTCGTCCACCAGCCGATCTCGACCGTGCTGTCCGGGCCGGCGGCCGGGGCCCTTGGGGCGGCCCTGGCGACCAGGACGGCCGGGTTCGACCGGGTCCTGACCCTGGACGGCGGCGGCACCTCGACCGACGTCAGCGTGGTCCTGGACGGCGAGCCGGCCCTGACCACCGAGGGCAGCGTCGGCGGCTGGCCGTCCAAGATCCCCATGGTCGACGTGGTCACCGTTGGCGCCGGCGGCGGGTCGGTGGCCTGGCTGTCGCGCGAGGGCGGGCTCAAGGTCGGGCCCCGCTCGGCCGGGGCCGACCCCGGGCCGATGTGCTACGGACGCGGCGGGGCCGAGCCGACCGTGACCGACGCCAGCCTCGTCCTGGGCCGGATCCCGCCCCACCTGCTCGGCGGCGAGGTCCCCCTCGACCCGGCCGCGGCCGCCACCGGCCTGGAGGCGCTGGGGGCCAAGCTCGGGCTCGAGCTGCCCGCCGTCGCCGCCGGGGTGCTGGAGATCTCGGCCTGGAACCAGGCCAACGCCCTGCGTCAGGTCACCGTCCAGCGCGGCCTGGACGTGCGCGACTTCGTGCTCGCCACCTTCGGCGGGTCGGGGTCGCTGGCCGTCTGCCGGCTGCTGGAGCTGCTCGGCCTGCCCGCGGCCGTCGTCCCCCGCGACCCGGGCAACCTGTCCGCCTTCGGCCTGCTCACCGTCGACGTCAAGAACGACGAGGTCCAGACGGCGGTCGCCGGCCACGCCGACCTCGACCCGGCCGCCGTCGCCGCCACCCTGGCCGCCCTCGAGGAACGCGCCGCCCGGGCCCTTGACGCCGAGGGCTTCGCCCGGCCGGCCCACCGCTACCTGCGCTCGGCCGACCTGCGCTACGTCGGCCAGGCGTTCGAGGTCCGCGTCCCGGTCCCCGACGGCCCCGTCGACCACGCCCTCACCGACGCCACCGTGGCCGCCTTCCACGACGCCCACCAGCGCCGCTACGGCTACAGCTTCCGCGACGACCCCACCCAGCAGGTCGAGTGGGTCAACCTCCGGGTCACCGGCGTCGGCCCCATCCGCCGCCCCACCCTCCGCCCCCTCACCCCAGACACCCCCCGCCCCCCGGGCGCCTCCCCCTCCACTCCAGCCTCCATCCCCGTTCCCGCCGGGACCCGGCCCGCCTGCTTCGACCCGGCGCGTGGATTTGTCGACACGGCGATCTATCACCGTGAGGACCTGTCGCCAGGGGACCTCGTGGGCGGGCCGGCGGTGGTGGAGGAGTACGGCGCCACGGTGCCGCTCCACCCGGGATTCCGGGCCCGGGTCGACCGCTTCGGCAACCTGCTCGTGACCCGGGAGGGCGAGCCGTGACCGGCCTCGACCCGGTCACCCTGGAGATCGTCGAGGGGACGCTGGCCGCCGTCGAGCGGGAGGTGGAGACGGCCATCGGGCGGACGGCCAGGTCGCCGATGATCCGGGACGCCCACGACTTCCGGGCCGGGATCCACGACGCCCGGCTGCGCAAGCTGACCGGGCGGTCCTACTCGGCCCTGGTCCACCCGGTGGTGCGCGACTTCCCGCTGGCGACGATGCGGCCCGGGGACGTGTTCTTCCACAACGACGTCTACCTGTCCGAGGGCGGCATCGGGCACCTGCCCGACCTGTGCGTCACCGTGCCGGTGTTCGCGGGCGGCCGGGTGGTCGCGTTCGTGCAGGCCTTCGGGCACCACGACGACATCGGCGGGGCCGTCCCCGGGTCGATGCCGTCCCATGCCACCAGCGTGTTCGAGGAGGGGCTGATGGTCCCCCCGATCCGGCTGTGGGACGCCGGCGTCCCCAACCGGGCCGCGCTGACCATCATGACCCGCAACTCGCGCATGCCCGAGTCGCTGGCCGCCGACCTCGACGCCGAGTGCTCGGCCTGCCTGATGGGCGCCCGCCGCCTGGCCGAGCTGTTCGAGCGCTACGGCGACGCCACCGTCGAGGCCTGCTTCGACGCCATCGTCGACCAGACCACCGAGGCCTTCCGGCGCGAGCTGCTGTCGCGGATCCCCGAGGGCACCTGGACCTGGGAGGACTACGCCGAGCACGACGGCGTCGACCCCCCGCGCCTGCACGCCCAGCGGATCACCCTGACCAAGACGGCCACCGACGGCGGCCGCCTGATCCTCGACTTCACCGGCACCTCGCCCCAGGCCAAGGGCCCGATCAACCACGCAGGCGACTACGCCGACGGCAACTTCCTCGCCAAGTGGCTGGCCCCGATCCTGCGCAACCTGGCCGAGACCCCGGAGCGGGCGGCCGAGCTGGACGTCAACGAGGGCGTCGTCCCCCTGCTGGAGCTGCGCTTCCCGCCCAAGGGGACCCTGCTCACCCCCGTCTTCCCGGCCCCGACCAACGCCCGCACCTTCGTCATCCTGCGCCTGCTCGGGGTCCTGGCCGGGGTGCTGGCCAAGGCCACCGGGGGCGCCATGCCGGCCGACCAGGAGACGATCCGCTACACCGGGGTCTACGGCGACGACGCCGACGGCCGCCCCTACCTGATGCGCGAGGTGCTGGGGGGCGGCTCCGGCGGCCGCCCGTACGCCGACGGCGAGGACACCGTCCACGTCGTCCCCGACTCGCGCAACATCCCGGTCGAGTTCGCCGAGGCGCGCTGGCCGTTCCTGGTCGAGCGCCTCGGCCTGGCCGTCGACTCCGGCGGCCCCGGCCGCCACCGCGGCGGCCTCGGCTACGAGAAGCACCTCCGCATGCTCCGCGACGCCCACTTCATGTCGATCGCCGACCGCTCCCTGCTCGCCTGCTGGGGCGTGGCCGGGGGCCGGGCCGGCCGGCCGTTCGAGGTGGTGATCGACCCCGGCGGCCCGGCCGAGCGGGCCGTCGACGCCCTGGCCGACGCCGAGCCGGTCCGGGCCGGCGAGCTCATCCGCATCCGCACCACCGGCGGCGGCGGCTGGGGCGACCCCCTCGACCGCCCCTACGACGAGGTCGTCCGGGACGTGCGCTGGGGCAAGGTCAGCGTGGCCGGCGCCCGCGACGACTACGGCGTGGTCGTCACCGGCGGCCCCGACGACGCGGCCGTCGACCGGCCCGCCTCCGACGCCCTCCGGGCCGCCGGCCAGGCCGCCCGCAGCGGCGACGAACCCTTCTTCGACCGCGGCCCCGGCTATGCCGTGCTCGCCGGGCGGCCGTCCGCCGATATCGATCAACCTGACGGGGTAGGGTGACCCCATGGAGCGCAACGTCTACCTGACCGCCATCGAGCCGGGCAGCGGGAAGTCGGCCGTCGCCCTCGGCGTCATGGAGGCGCTGGCCTCGCTGGGCCGGGTGGGGTACTTCCGGCCGATCGTGGCCGGGGGCGAGCAGCCCGACAACGACATCGAGCTGATCCGGCGGCGCTACCGGCTCCCCCAGACCTACGAGGAGTCGTTCGGGGCGGTGGTCGACGACCTGCGGGCGATGAGCGACCGGGGACGCTACGACCAGCTGCTCAAGCGGATCCTGGACGCCTACAAGCGGCTCGACGACACCACCGACCTGCTGCTGGTCGAGGGGAGCGACTTCAGCGAGGCGTCACGGGCGCTGGAGTTCGACTTCAACGCCGACGTCGCCCGCAACCTGGGCTGCCCGGTGCTGCTGGTGGTGCGGGGCCGCGACCGGTCGGTCGAGCGGGTGCTGGAGGTCGTCCAG
>DASUPQ010000198.1 GCA_036280995.1 Actinomycetota bacterium
CTCGACCCGCTCGGGGCCTCGGTAGCTCCTCGTCCAGCAGCAGGTCGTCGGCGGGCGCGAACCGGTCCACCAGCCGGTGGGCCACGACCCAGTAGCCGTCGGCTGGCCGGGCGGGCTCGAAGTTCCGGCGTTCCCGGGCCCCGAAGTCCCACTGCCGGCGACAGCGCCTGAACGCCCCCCGGTCCGCCGGCGTGAAGCGGTAGGCCGTGTCCGCTAGCGTAGGACCGTCCCCCTCGGACCGGAAGACGACAGGGCCCGGGCGCCCCAGGAGAACCAGGACATGGCCGTTTCCTCGTTCATGGTGCCGCTCGGCACCCCCGCCCACGACTTCGAGCTGCCGTCGGCCGACGGGTCAACGGTCAAGCTGGCCGACCTCGACGGCCGGGTCCTGCTGGTGATGTTCCTCTGCAACCACTGCCCGTACGTCCGCCACGTCGAGCGCCAGCTCGGGGCCGTGGTCGCCGAGTACGCCGGCAAGGGCGTGGCCGCCGTCGGCATCTGCAGCAACGACCTCGACGCCTACCCCGACGACGGCCCGGCCGGCATGGCCGACCAGGCCCGCCGGGCCGGCTTCGAGTTCCCCTACCTGCTCGACACCGACCAGCAGGTCGCCGCCGCCTACCGGGCCATGTGCACCCCCGACCTGTTCGTCTACGACGCCGACCGCCGGCTCGCCTACCGCGGCGCCTTCGACGACAGCACCCCCCGCAACGGCCAGCCGGTCACCGGGGCGCTGCTGCGCGACGCCCTCGACCGGGTCCTGGCCGGCCAGCCGGTGCCCGAGCCGCACCGTCCCAGCATGGGCTGCAGCCTCAAGTGGCGGCATGGCAACCAGCCGAGCTGGCTGGTCGCCTCCGGCTGAGCCGTCCGGCCGGCGCTGGCCCGGCCTACTGCCCGATCGTCGGGTCGCCGTCGGCGCTGCGCCAGATCGAGGTCACGGCCGGCCGGGCCACGCTGTCCCCGCCGTCCGGCCAGTGGCTGGTCGGCTCCTCGACCGTGCCGCCCTCGCCCGGGTGCTGCACGGCGATGAACAGCGACCGGTTGTCCTGGGTGAGCAGCGGGCCGCAGGTCTCGGCCCCCACCGGGACGGTGGCGAACAGCTGCACATGCCCACGCTCCTCGCCCCTGGTGGGACAGGCGAACAAGCCGTTGTTGCCCCCGGTGGGCTGGGTTCCGTCGCTGCCCAGCCAGAGGTTGCCCTCGTTGTCGAAGGTCATGTTGTCCGGTGAGCCGATGGGGCTGACCAGCTCCTTGGGGTAGCCGGCGAAGTAGGTGTCCGGGTCGTCCGGATCGCCGCAGAGCAGGAAGATCCGCCAGGTGAAGGTGGTCGAGTCGGCGTCGTCGCCGTCCTCGCGCAGCTCCAGCACATGCCCGTAGGGGTTGGGGAAGCGCGGGTTGCCCGGGTCGGGGGCGGTACGTTCGGTGTTGTTGGTCAGGTTGACGTAGACCCGCCCGGTCACCGGGTTGCGCTGGATGTCCTCGGGCCGGTCCATCTTGGTCGCCCCGACGGTGTCGCCGGCGCCCCTGGTGTTGATCAGCACCTCGGCCTGGTTGGCGAAGCCGTTGGCGGCGGTCAGGCCGTTCTCGCCGTGGCGCAGGGGGATCCAGCGGCCGGTGCCGTCGTCCGACAGCTTGGCAACGTGCAGGGTGCCGTGCTCCAGCAGGCCGAGGTTGTGCTTGCGGTCCCGCCTGCGGTACCGGTCCCGGGTGACGAACTTGAAGAAGTACTCGAAGCGCTCGTCGTCGCCGGTGTACACGGCCACCCGCTTGCTCTTGGTCAGGGTGGTGGTCCCGCACTCGTGCTTGGTCCGGCCCAGGTTGGTGTGCTTGCGGGGGGTGAAATGCGGGTCGTAGGGTCGATCTCGACCACCCAGCCGAAGCGGAACGGCTCGTGCGGCTCCTTGGTCAGGTCGAAGCGGTCGTGGTAGCGCTCCCACTTGCGGTCCGAGGCGCCGTCGGGCAGGGCGTAGCGCTCGTGCCAGGCCTTGACCTTCGGGTCGGTGACGAGCGCGTTGTTGGCGAAGTACTGGTGGAAGTTCTCCTCGCCGGTCAGGACCGTGCCCCAGGGGTGACCCCGCCGGCGCAGTTGTTCAGCATTCCCCTGACCCGCCGCCCGGTCGGGTCGTCGCTCGTCTTGAGCAGGTCGTCGCCGGCGGCGGCGCCGGTGAGCTTCATGGGGGTGGTGGCGGTGATGCGCCGGTTGTAGCGCGACAGCGGGCGGTACTTGAACGGGCCGCCGCGCTTGGCCCGCTGGATGAGCACGATGCTGCCGCCGTGGGCCTGGATCTGGATGTCGACCTGGTCCCGGGTCGGGTTGTCGGCGTCGTAGTTCCGGAACATCAGCTCCGGGTTGGTGTACTCGTGGTTCGACCACAGCAGGCCGATGAAGCTGTTCGCGCTCCACCAGGGCAGCGGGAAGAAGGCCAGGTAGTCGTTGTTGTAGCCGAACTGGCGAGCCTGGTCTCTCGGGGTCTGGGCGTCGAAGTCGAACTCGGGCGCGCCCGGGCGGATCGGGTCGCCCCAGGCGATCAGGATCACGTTCGAGTAGCCGTCGGCCAGGACCACGTCGTCGACGGTGTTGGGGGCGATCGGGGTGAAGGCGAGCCGGCGCCCGGTCGGGTGCGGCTTGTAGGGGCCGACCGGCGGCGCCTCGGAGGCGTCGGCCGGGGATGCCGCCGCCCCCAGCACCAGGGCCCCGACCCCGCCCGCGGCCAGGAAGGCGCGGCGGCTCAGGGCCCGCTCGACCACGGCGGCGTAGGTCTCGTTGCCGGACCGGTTGGGTGGCTCCTTGTAGCAGGCGTCGCCACAGCCCCAACGGCAGCTCTTGTGGTTGCGCCGGCCGACCTGGAGCACGGGCAGCTCGATGCGGCGGAAGGGATCGGGGTTGCTCGCCATTGCACACCTCCGATTCGCGGGAGAATGTCCAGAGAAACAGCCAAGGGACGGGTTGTCCAGAGCGAGATCGGCGCGAGACGTCGGCGAGCGGCGGGCACCGTGATCGACGCGGCGCAGACCAGGCTCCTGGACGCTCCGATCCACAGTCGGACGGCACGAACCGAAGGAACGGCCATGGACGTGCCCCGCCGGCCCGGCGGCCGTTGGCCATCGCGTCCCAGACGCCCGTTGTCGTACCGTGCTCCCCTCGATCGAGGGAGGAGCGGGCGTGGACATCACGGGCAGGACGGTGCTGGTCACCGGGGGCGGGTCGGGGCTGGGAGCGGCCACCGCCGGCATGGTCGTCGAGCACGGCGGGTCGGTCGTCCTGGCCGACGTCGACCGGGAGCGGGGCGAGGGGGTGGCGGCCGAGCTGGGGGAGCGGGCCCGGTTCGTGGCCACCGACGTCACCGACGAGGCCAGCGTCCGCGAGGCCGTGGCCGCGGTCGCGGAGGGCGGCGGCCTGCACGCCGCCGTCAACTGCGCCGGGATCGCCCCGGCCGAGCGGGTCCTTGGCCGCCAGGGCCCGCACTCGCTGGAACGGTTCGCCAAGGTGGTCCAGGTCAACCTGATCGGCACCTTCAACGTCACCCGCCTGGCCGCCGAGGCCATGGCCGCCAACGACCCGGGTCCCGACGGCGAGCGGGGCGTGATCGTCAACACCGCCTCGGTGGCCGCCTTCGACGGCCAGATCGGCCAGGCCGCCTATTCCGCCTCCAAGGCCGGCGTGGCCGGCATGACCCTCCCCATCGCCCGCGAGCTGGCTCGCCTCGGCATCCGGGTGATGGCCGTCGCCCCCGGCATCTTCGACACCCCCATGCTGGCCGCCCTGCCCGACCAGGTCCGCGAGTCCCTCGGCGCCCAGGTCCCGTTCCCCTCCCGCCTCGGCCGCCCCGAGGAGTACGCGGCCCTGGTCCGCCATATCCTCGAAAACCCCATGCTCAACGGCGAGACCATCCGCCTCGACGGCGCCATCCGCATGGCCCCGAAGTAGGCCGGGGTCGGGCCCATTCAGTCACCGGCACGGGGCGAACCTCACCCCTGACCCGGGCGAGCCTCACCCACCCCGGCCGGCCTGGCTCCGCGGAGGCCGGACCCGTTCACGCACCTGGCGCGGAGCGCACCCCACCCCGCCGGGTCGGCGCTCGGCCCCCCAGGGGCCGCACTCCATCAATGGCCGATTCAGGGATCGGGGCGCTGCACTCGACCAACCGGTCAGGCAGGTGGGACGATACCGTCCGCCGATTTCTGGCGACAGGCCCGTACGCGACCAGGGGGACAGCCGATGGCGGTGACCGCCGAGGTCGAAGACCGGGTCGGCTGGATCACCCTGGACCGCCCGCCGGACAACCGCTTCGACGCGGCCTTCCTGGAGGAGCTGGACCGCTGCGTCGGCGAGGTCGCCGAGGCCGAGGTGGTGGTGGCCGTGATCCGGTCGGCCAGCGACAAGTTCTTCTCGGCCGGGGCCGACGTGGCCGGGCTCCTGGAGCGGTCGCCCGACGAGAACCTGGCCGTGTGCCGCCGTGCCCACCAGGTGCTCGGCCGGTTCGCGGACGAGTCGCCGCTGTTCGTCGCCGCCATCGCCGGGCACGCCCTCGGCAATGGCTACGAGCTCGCGCTCGCCTGCGACATCCGCATCGCCGCCGAGGGGCGCTACCGGATCGGGCTGCCCGACGTCGCCCTTGGCCTGCTGCCCTCCTCCGGCGGCGCCCATCGGCTGTCCCGCCTGGTCGGCCTCGGCCGGGCCCTGGACCTGGTGGCCACCGGCCGGACCGTGGCCCCGGCCGAGGCCGAGCGCATCGGCATGGTCGACCGGCTGGTCCCGGCGGCCGAGTTCGACACGGCCGTGGCCGAGCTGGCCGCCGGCCTGGCCGCCGGCGCCCCCCTGGCCGTGGCGGCCATCACCCGGGTGGTCAACGACGGGATCGAGCGCTCCCTGACCGACGCCCTCGACCGTGACCTGGAGGAGCTGGCCGACCTGCTCGCCTCCGATGACGCCCGTGAGGGCATGACCGCCTTCACCGAGAAGCGCCCGCCCAGCTTCAACGGCCGCTGACAAGGCAGGTCGGCGAGGAGACGCTCACCCACGCGCGTTCGACCTGGCGCGCAGCACCTACCAGGTCATCGCCCGCCGGGGCAGCCACCGCCTCTCGCTCCAGGACGTGGGCCTCGGCCGCCGACTCACTGTCACAGGGGGCGGCTACGCTCCCGCTGGAACCACGCCGCGGCGGCCGTCCTCGAATCCGGACCACCGGTCCACCCTTCCCCGGTGAGGAGCCCGCCATGTACCGTCAGGGTGACATCCTGCTCGTGCCCGCCGAGCGCCTTCCCGCGAACGCCCGGCCGCTGTCCCGCGACGCCAGGGGACGGCTCGTGCTGGCCCTCGGCGAGGCCACCGGCCACGCCCACGCCGTGGCCGCGCCCGATGCCGACCTGCTCGCCGACCCGGATGCGCGCGACGAGCGCTTCCTGCGCATCGTCACCGACGCCCAGCTGACCCACGAGGAGCACGCCGCCATCCCGCTGCCGGCGGGGCTGTACCGCGTGGTCCGGCAGCGCGAGTACGCGTCCGGCTGGGCGGGGCAGCGGGAGGTGGCCGACTGAGCGGCGCCCCCGGCATGGCGGCCACCACGGCCCGGCTCGAGGCCGGCCAGCTGGCGACTCTGGCCGAGGTCGCCGGTGACTGGGGGGCCGCCGTCCTGGCTGTGGGTCCGACCGACCGGGAGGCGGCCGAGAGCGGCGTCCGCCAGGCCTACCAGGCGGCCGGCCTGGCACCGCCGGGGCGCATCGTGTGGCTGGCTTCCCCGCTGGCCGGGGCCGTCGCCGTGACCCTGCTCACCGGCCTGGATGCCGAGGTGGTGACTCCCGGCCCGGGCTGGGAACGGGTCAGGGACGAGTTGGGCCGCCAGGGTCAGCCGGCGGCACCCGGTCGGGTCGGGAGTCCGGTGCGCCCCTGGATTGGCCCGCTGCTCTGGAGCGAGGTCCGTGCCCAGCTTCTCCTCCAGACCGGACTCGGCCTCTGGGAGCAGGCATGGACCCGGACCACAGCGGGGCCCCTGGGCCAGCTCCAGGAACGGATCCGGCGCCTCCAGGCCAACGCGGCCGGCCGCTCCATCGACACCCGGCTCGGCTGGCCGGCCTCGTGGCGGCTGTGGGACGAGTCGGTCTCGGGGACGCCGGAGTCGGTCTGGTGCGCGGCCGTCGACGGGTTGCGCCGGGTGCTTCCCGGCCTGGCGGGCGCGGAGCGGCTGGCCGGGCTGGGGCGGGTCATCCGGACGGCGGGCTGGTGGTGGCCGTTCGAGCGGGTCGTGGTCATGACCGACCGCCCGGTCGCCCTCCACCGCGACCAGCAGGGCCGGCTCCATGGCCCGGCGGGTCCGGCCGTGTCCTACGCCGACGGGTTCGCCCTCCACGCCTGGCACGGCATGCCCGTACCGGCCGAGCTGATCGCGCGGCTGCCGACGCTGCGGGCCGACGACATCACCGGCGAGCGCAACCTCGAGCTGCGCCGGGTGATGACCGAGGCCTACGGTCTCGACCGCTACCTCCGCGACGCCGGCGGCCGCCTGGTCGGTCGCGATTCCTACGGCAACCTGTGGCGCCTGGATCGGACCGGGGGCGAGCCGCTGGTCATGGTGGAGGTGGTCAACGCCACGCCGGAGCCGGACGGCTCCCGCGCCACCTACTGGCTCCGGGTCCCGCCGGACATCCGCAGCGCCCACGCGGGCGTCGCCTGGACCTTCGGGTTCTCCAAGAGCACCTACCGGCCCTTGGCCGAGACCTGAGCACGACCATGGGCGACGGCAGCTGGTTCCTCTACCGGTCCCCCTACCAGGGCCCATCGCCGACCCTCGTGCGGCGGCTTCCGGACAGAACGCCGTTGGCCTGGTTCCAGCGCGTCTGGTCGGCGACCGCCGACACCGAACGGATCGACGACGAGGCCGGCGCCCACGACTGGGTCGCCCGGCACCTGGGGGCGGAGCTGGGGGTCGAGCCGTACGGGCTCGCCTGGCTGTTCGCCTCCGGCCGCTGGACCAACCCCGAGCCCGCATGGAACCAGGACCGGGCCGGCCCGTTCCCCGCCACCACCTGGTGGGAGCTGCGCGACCTGCTGCGACGCTACCTGTACGTGGAGGGACCGCCCGACGAACAGGTCCAGGTCGACGAGCACAGCGTCCGGGCCAAGACCGACGACGACGAGGCCGACCTGGCCTACTTCTTCCTCGACGACGCCATCGTCCGGACGGCTCCCGACCGGGTTGCATACCTCATGCTCGGAGCCTGGCGGCTGCCCGTGACCACTACACCCGGCGCGTCCGGCTTCGAGGCGCCGGTCCCGGTCCGCACGCTCGCCGGCGCCGGGTCCGGGACCGGCACGACCTGGCTCGTCGGGCTCGACACCAGCCGGGGGTTCGAGGAGACGCCGCCGGTGGCGTTCGCCGGCGTGCGGCTCCCCGGCCTCGCCGGGCTGCTGCGGACGACGCTGCCGGGCCCGACCGGGCCTT
>DASUPQ010000199.1 GCA_036280995.1 Actinomycetota bacterium
GCGGCCGACCTTGGCGCAGGGCCGGCCCTCGCGCAGGACCACGTCGGCGGTGTAGTCGGCGCTGCCCTTGAGCAGGGAGGAGCCGACGGCGTAGGAGTCGACCGGGACCCCCGTGGCCTCGAAGGCGGCGATCCGCTCGGCGGTGAAGCCGCCCGAGACGATCACCCGGACATGGCCGAACCCCTCGCCGTCCAGGGCCTGGCGGACCTTCTCGACCAGGCGCCGGTTGACCCCGGTGGGGGCGAAGTCCCCCGTCCTCTCCATCTCCGGCCACAGCGCCCGGTCGACCATGGTGCCCGAGGTGTCCAGCCGCACCCCCCACAGCCGCTCCCCGAACGCCCGGGCGCAGGCCAGCGAGGTCGCCACCGAGTCGTTGTGGAAGTCGACCAGGGCGATCAGGGGCACCCCGGGGAACTGGCGGGCGAAGGCGGCCACCGCGGCCACCGTGTCGCCGCCGAAGGTGGCGATCAGGGCGTGCGGGATGGTGCCGAGGCCGCGTTCGCCCCACCAGGCCGCCTGGGCGTCGGTGGCCACCCCCTGGGCGCCGCCGACGAAGGCGGCGTAGCCGTCGCCGCCCTGGGTGGCCCAGTGGTCGAAGCGGTCGGCGAAGAACAGCACCGGCTTGCCCCTGGCCGCGTCCACTACCTTGCGCACGTTGCTGGCGACCAGGGTGCGGCGGGCCAGCACCCCCAGGTAGACGCTCTCCAGGTGGGCGACCAGCCGGTAGGGGCCGGTGAGCTCGATGACCGGCTCCCAGGCGTCGATCCGGTCGCCGTCGCGCAGCGCCGACACCGCCAGGTCGTCCGGGTCGGCCCGGCGCCAGTGCCGCTCGAAGGCCGCCTCCGCCTCCACCTGGGCCCGCACCCCCTCGACCCAGGCGTCCCCGCCCCGCGAGCGGGCCCGGCGGGCGGCGTCCCGGGCGGTCAGGTAGCTGGCGAACGCCCGGTCGGCGGCCGCCGGGTCGGCGAACGAGCCGGCCCCCAGGGCCAGCACGGCCAGGGCCTCGTCGATGCCGCAGGCCACCATGGCGTCCGAGCGCTGGAACACCTGCATGGTCACCCGGGTGTCGTCGCCCTCGGCGGCCAGGATCCTCCGGGACCGGTCGAAGTAGACCGCGGCCCGGTACCCGGAACGCAGCTCGACCACCGGCAGGTCGAAGATCCAGGCGGCGAGTCGGCCGTCGGCCGTGCGTGTCTCCATGGTGCAACACTATGCTCCGTCCATGGCTACACGGAGGAGTGGTTGACCTTGTTCCGCCGCCTGGCGGTCGTCACGATCGCGACGACCTTCGTGCTGATCGCCGTCGGGGGCCTGGTGCGGGCGACCGACTCCGGGCTGGGCTGCCCCGACTGGCCGCGCTGCTTCGGCAAGCTCGTCCCCCCGGCCGAGCTGCACGCCTGGATCGAGCATTCCCACCGGCTGGTCGCCTCGGTGGTGATGGTGCTGGTGGCGGCGCTGGTGGTCGCCGCCTGGCGGACCGGCCAGGAGCGGGTGGTCCGCCGGGCCGCCGTGGCCGCCCTGGCGCTGGTGCTGGCCCAGGCCCTGATCGGGGCGTTCGTGGTCTGGTGGAAGCTGCGGGCCGACTCCGTCACCCTGCACCTGGCCACCGCCCTGGCCCTGGTCGCCCTGCTCATCTTCATCGACTTCCGGGCTCGCCACGGCGGCGGCCGCCGCCAGGGCCAGGACCGGCGCTTCGTGCGCCTGGTCGCGGCCGGCGCCGGCCTGCTCTACCTCCAGATGCTGGTCGGCTCGACCGTCACCGGCCACCACGCCGGGCTGGCCTACCCCCTGGACGTGCTCTGGCCCGACCTCGGCCCCAGCGTGGCCCGCATCCAGCTCGCCCACCGGACCCTGGCCGTGGTCGTCGGGACCCTGGTCGTGGCCATCTGGCTGGTGGCCCGGCGCAGCCAGCGGGACCATCCCACGGTGACCCGGCTGGCCGGCTACGCCGCCGGCCTGGTGGCCGTCCAGATCGGCCTGGGCGTGGCCAACGTGGCCAACCGCCTGTCGGCCCTGACGGTGGTCCCCCACCTGGCCGTCGGGGCGCTGCTCTGGGGGACCCTGTTCGCCCTGCTGCTGCACGCCGACCGGTTCGCGGGCCTGCCCGGCCGCGACCCGGCCGAGCCCGAGCCGGCCCCGGCCCGCGGCGCCCGCCAGTCGGCCACCGCCTACTTCCTGCTGACCAAGCCCCGCATCATCGAGCTGCTGTTGGTCACCACCGTCCCGACCATGTTCATCGCCGCCCGCGGGGTGCCGTCGCCCTGGCTGATGGCGGCCACCCTGTTCGGCGGCGCCCTCTCGGCGGCCAGCGCCAACGTCCTCAACTGCTACCTGGACCGCGACATCGACGCCCTGATGCGGCGCACCGCCCGCCGGCCCCTGCCCGCCCACCGGGTCGACCCGGCCGACGCCCTGCGGTTCGGGCTGGTCCTGGGGGTGGCCGGGTTCGTGTGGCTGTGGACGTTGGTGAACCCGCTCTCGGCCGTGCTGGCCACCGCGGCCATCCTGTTCTACGTGTTCGTCTACACCATCGGCCTCAAGCGCCGCTCGACCCAGAACATCGTCATCGGCGGGGCCGCCGGGGCCGTGCCGGTGCTGGTCGGCTGGTCGGCCGTGACCGGACGGGTCGACCTGCCGGCGCTGGTGCTGTTCGCGATCATCTTCTACTGGACCCCGCCGCACTTCTGGGCGCTGTCGCTCCGCTACAAGGACGACTACGCCGCCGCCGGGGTGCCGATGCTGCCGGTGGTCCGGGGGGCGCGCGAGACCTCGACCCAGATCCTCTACTACACGGTCCTGCTGGTCGCCGTGACCCTGCTGCTGTACCCGGCCGGGCGCATGGGGGCGGTGTACCTGGCCGCGGCCGTGGCCCTCGGCGGGGCGTTCATCTGGCGGGCCCTGGAGCTGCGCCGCGACCTCACCGGCCGGCGGGCCATCCGGCTGTTCAGCTTCTCCAACACCTATCTGGCCCTGCTGTTCGGCGCCATGGCGCTGGATGCGGTGGTACGGGGAGGGGCATGAGGTACAGTCGTTTCCGATCCGACCACCCAGGAAGCGAGGCGACCGGACACCGATGCGACGCGCGCGACTGATCGGCACCGTTCTGGTGGGGGTGCTGGTGCTGGCGGGATGCGGCTCGCTCACCCCGGTCACCGAGGAGGGGGTCGAGATCCGTGACCTCTACAACGTGCTCTTCGTCGCCGCCGCGGTCGTCTTCGTGCTGGTCGAGGCGGCGATCGTGTTCGCCGTGCTCCGCTACCGCCGCCGCGGCGACATGCTCCCGCCCCAGTTCCACGGCAACAACCTGCTCGAGGTCGTCTGGACGGTGGTGCCGCTGCTGATCGTGGCCGGCCTGTTCGTGCTCTCCTGGGGGGTCCTCAACCGGGTCGAGGCCAAGGCCGACAACCCCCGGGTGACGGTCAACGTGCTCGGCTTCCAGTGGCAGTGGCAGTTCACCTACCAGGGTGAGCGGGTGCCGCTCCCGGCCGGCCAGCCGCCCGAGGACCTGTCCATCAAGGGCACCATCGCCAAGCCGCCGGTCATCTACCTGCCGGTGGGCGAGCCGATCCGGTTCAACGCCGAGGCCCAGGACGTCATCCACTCCTTCTACGTGCGCGAGTTCCTGTTCAAGCGCGACGCCTTCCCCGGCCACCTCAACACCTTCGACCTGACCATCACCGAGCCGGGCGACTACGGCGGCCAGTGCACCGAGTACTGCGGGCTGGCCCACCAGGCGATGCGCTTCACCATCCGGGCCGTCCCCCGGCCCCAGTTCGAGGCCTGGCTGGCCAAGGCCAAGAAGGAGGCGGCCAGCGGCTGCCCCGACGACCCCAACCCGCGCTCGATCGCGGCCAAGGACGTCGCCTTCAACAAGGACTGCCTGTCCGGGCCGGTGAACCGCGAGTTCGAGATCACCTTCGAGAACCAGGAGGCGGTGCCCCACAACGTCGCCTTCTTCGAGGGCGCGGACGCGAACGCCCCCCGCATCCTGCCCGAGACCGAGACGCCGGTGTTCCCCGGCCCCGAGACGGTCACCTACAAGCTGCCCGCGCTCAAGGCCGGGAGCTACTTCTTCCACTGCGACGCCCACGCCCAGGCCATGCAAGGCAAGCTCGAAGTACGGTCACGGTAAGGAGCCCGACAGATGGCGATCACGCAAGCCCGGCCCGAGGCCGCCGCCGACGCGGCACACGGCATCAGCCCTCGGCGCCACCCGATCGCGAGCTGGCTGACCACCACCGATCACAAGAAGATCGGGATCATGTACCTGGTCAACTCGTACTTCTTCTTCGGGGTGGCCGGGCTGCTGGCGGTGTTCATCCGGGCCGAGCTGGCCGAGCCCGGGACCCAGTTCTTCGCCGAGCAGCGCTACAACGAGCTGTTCACCATGCACGGGACCACGATGATCTTCCTGTTCATCATCCCGATCCTGGCCGGGTTCGGGAACTACATCGTGCCCCTGCAGATCGGCGCCCTCGACATGGCCTTCCCGCGGGTCAACGCGCTGTCGTTCTGGATGCTGCCCCTGGCCGGGCTGGTCCTGTTCTCCAGCTACGCCCTGGGCGGCCCGGCCGACGCCGGCTGGACCCAGTACGCCCCGCTGTCGGAGGGGGTCGGCGCCCAGGGCAACTCGATCGGCACCGACCTGTGGATCATCTCCCTGCTGCTGGTCGGGACGGCCTCGATCCTGGGCGCGGTCAACTTCATCACCACCATCTTCAACATGCGGGCGCCGGGCATGACGATGTTCCGGATGCCCCTGTTCACCTGGACCATCCTGGTCACCTCGCTGCTGGTGCTGCTGGCCACCCCGGTGTTCACCAGCGCCCTGGTGCTGCTGCTGATCGACCGCAACCTGGGCGGGTCGTTCTTCAACCCGGCCAACGGCGGGATCGCGGTGCTGTGGCAGAACGTCTTCTGGTTCTACTCCCACCCGGCCGTGTACGTGATGGTCCTGCCCGGCATGGGCATCATCTCCGACGTGCTGCCGGTGTTCTCGCGCAAGCCGCTGTTCGGCTACAAGGCGTTCGTGTTCGCCACCGCCGGCATCGGCGCCCTCGGCTTCAGCGTCTGGGCCCACCACATGTTCGTCACCGGCCAGGTGCTGCTGCCGTTCTTCAGCATCATGACCTTCCTGATCGCCGTGCCCACCGGGGTCAAGTTCTTCAACTGGATCGCCACCCTGTTCAAGGGCCAGATCAGCTTCCCGACGGCGATGCTGTTCGCCATCGGGTTCCTGACCATGTTCCTGATCGGTGGCATCGACGGCGTGTTCCTGGCCTCGCCGCCGGTCGACTTCGCCCTCACCGAGACCTACTGGGTGGTTGCCCATATCCACTACGTGCTGTTCGGCGGCAGCGTGTTCGCCGTCTACGCCGGCTTCTACTACTGGTTCCCGAAGTTCAGCGGCAAGAAGCTCAACGAGGGCCTTGGCAAGCTCCACTTCTGGCTGCAGTTCATCGGCTTCAACCTGACCTTCTTCTCCATGCACATCCTGGGCCTGCTGGGCATGCCCCGGCGCATCCAGGACTACGAGGCCCTGCCCGACTGGGTCGGCCTCAACCAGCTCCAGACCGCCGGCGCCCTGATCATCGCCCTGTCCACGGCGCCGTTCCTGGCCAATGTGGTCATGACCATGCGCCGCAAGGACAAGGACCCCGAGGATCCCTGGGAAGGCAACACCCTGGAGTGGTACACCTCCTCCCCACCGCCGGCGCACAACTTCGACAGCCTGCCCGAGATCCACTCCGAGCGGCCGCTGTTCGACCTGCGCCACGCCGACGAGCTCACCGTCCACCCCGACGCCACCACCACAGGAGCCCGCTGATGGCCGTCGTCGACACCGCCTCGCTCCAGGAGCGGCCCGCCGAAGAGCACCACAAGCCGGGCGGCATCAGCTCCTCGCTGCTCGG
>DASUPQ010000200.1 GCA_036280995.1 Actinomycetota bacterium
CCGCCGTGGCCACGGTGGTCACGCTGCCGTACGGGGTGCTGGTCGGGGTGCTGCTGTATCTGGATCTGCGGGCCCGCAAGGAGAACCTGACCCTGGAGCGGCTGCGGACAGATCTGCAGGCATCAGCCACCTGACCCAGGGACCCGAGGCGGCCTTGACCGCCATATCACGCTGCGCTACAAGGACGGCATGTCCGAGGAGAAGATCGTTGAGGTCGTCAACGAGGCGCTCGCCTCCGCCGGAATCGAGGACACGGCGACCGCGGCGGGCGAGTTCAATCCCCGCGGCCATTCCGGCGCCGGGTTCGCGGGAGGCCTGGTCGGCGGCGACATCGGCGACGCGTTCGGCTCGCCGGCGGGCGGCATCGGGACGGCGGGCGGCTACATCGCGGGCACGCGGGCTCACGACGCCGCCACCGGGCTGCCCGAGCGGATGGTGGTGGGCGTGTCGGAGACGACCGTCTACGGCTTCGCGGGCAACCGCGCCCACCCACAGGCTCTCGTCTTCCGCGTGGCGCGCGAGGGGCTCCAGGCCAAGGTCCACCAGCGCGTGAACGTGCGTGTGCTGGAGCTGATCGACACCGAGACCGGTTCGCGCATCGAGCTCGAGGGCATGCGCCTGCCCATCACCCACTCCAAGGACGTGATCCAGGAGCTCACCGAGCGGCCACGGCGCTAGCAATCTCCGGTTTGCGCGGGGCATTAGCGGTCAACCCAAGAGGACCCGACCCTGCCCTGTAACCCTACGTGAGGAAGCAACCCGTCGGTCGAGGGGTCAACGGGATCTCCAACCCAACAGCTTGCGCTGCCAGCCATGGCGGCATCGGAGGCGTACATGACCGAGCACGAGACAAGCACCCCTGCCGAGGAAGTCGCCGCTGACCAGGCGCCCATGGCGACCAAGGGACTGAAGTATGCCGTCGATATCGTCTTCTGCATCGATGTGACCGGGAGCATGAGCCCGATCCTGGACCGGGTGAAGGACAACGCGCTGCGCTTCTACGACGACGTGCAGAAGAACCTGACCGACAAGGGCAAGAACGTTGACGAGCTGCGGGTGCGGGTGATCGCGTTCCGGGACTTCAAGGCCGATGGCGCGGCCGCGCTGCAGGAGTCGTCGTTCTACTCGCTCCCCGAGGAACAGACCGGCTTCGCCGAGTTCGTGCGGGGGCTGGTCCCCGAGGGCGGCGGCGACGCCCCCGAGTCCGGGCTGGAGGCGGTGGCCCTGGCCATCAACTCCCCGTGGACGAGCAGTGGGGATCGCCGCCGGCAGGTGATCGTGGTCTGGACCGACTCGCCGGCCCAGCCGCTGACCGGCGAGCCTGCTCCGGCACCCTATGGCGACAAGATCCCCAGGGACTTCAGCGCCCTCACCGATCTGTGGGAGAACGAGCAAGGCGTGATGGGGGCGAACGCCAAGCGGCTGATCGTGTTCGCTCCGGACGGCCCGGGCTGGACCGACATCTCCGGGGTCTGGGAGAACGTCGTTCATCACCCCTCCAAGGCTGGCGACGGCCTGTCGGAGGTCGACTACGGCACCATCATCGACTCGATCGCCAACTCGGTGTGAGCGTCGACTCATCCGCAGCGACGCCGCCGGCTGCCTCCGCCATGCCCAGCGTCTCGTACAAGTTCTGCACCGCCAAGGTCGCCGGCGAGGGTGAGGACGCCGACCCGATCCTGCGGGTCGGTCCCGACCTCGGCCTCCTGGGCGTCTTCGACGGGATGGGCGGGGCCGGGGGCCGGGTGTACGACACCCCTGATGGCCGGCACACTGGCGCCTACATCGCCTCCCGGTTCGCCCGTAACGTGGTCGAGCGGTTGATGCTGGAGCTGATCAAGCCCGAGTGGAACCTGGACGGCACGGCCACCGCCGCCGAGCTGCAGCGGGTACTGGCGTCCTCGCTGGCGGCCCGACTGGCCGAGCTGAAGGCACCGGAGACTGCCCTGCGGTCCAAGCTGGTCAAGGCGCTGCCGACCACGATGACCCTGGCCGTCCTGCAGCGCACCGACCCGGTCGCGGGCGGCTTCGCCTGCCATCTGTTCTGGGCTGGTGACTCCCGCGCCTACGTGGTCCAGCCGGAGGCGGGGCTGCGCCAGCTCACAACCGATGACCTACGTTCGGGCGGGGACGCGATGCGGAACCTGACCGACGACTCGGTGATGGACAACTGCATCTCGGCCGACACCGAGTTCCACATCAACCACCGCCAGGTCGAGCTCCAGACGCCGTTCCTGCTGCTGTGCGCCACTGACGGGTGCTTCGCCTATGTGCGCTCGCCGATGCACTTCGAACATCTGCTGCTGTCCACCCTGGAGGACGCCAGGGATGCCGAGGCCTGGCGGCGGGCCCTGGAAGCGAAGGTGACCGCGATTACCGGCGACGACGCGGCCCTGGCCCTGCTCGGATTGGGCGCCGACCTCGGGGGGTTCAAGAAGCTGTTCAAGAACCGGGCGGCCGAGCTCCAGCGCCGCTACATCGACCCGCTGGAGGAGGTGGACGGCCAGGTGCACCGGGCCGAGCAGGAGCTGGCAGATCTCAAGACCCGGCGGACCGACATCGCCGGTGAGCTGTGGGGCGCCTACAGGCACGACTACGAGCGCTACCTGGCCGCGCCCGAGCCGGCCGGCGAGGAGGTGTCGTGAGGGCGGGCGACGTCATCAATGGCTACACCATCCTCGAGGACTTCCGGGTGGTCGGGGCCGGACTGAGCAAATGGACCTTCGCCGCCAAGAACGGCCGGGAGTACTTCATCAAGGAGTTCCTCAGCCCGACCTACCCCGATGAGCATGCGCCGGGCAGCGCCCAGACCAAGATGCGCAAGCGCCGACGCTGCGCGGCCTTCGAACGCCACCACCGGCGCATCCAGGAGGCCCTGGCGGCCGTCTCCGGGCTCGGCGGGAACCTGATCGTCACCCTGGACTTCTTCCGCTGGGGGGCCAAGTACTACAAGGTCACCGAGAAGGTCGAGGTCGCCGGCCTGGAACCAGGCCACGTGGCTGCGCTCACCTTCCAGGACCAGCTGGTCCTGCTCAAGACCGTCGCCCATAGCCTGCGGATCCTGCACGACCGGGGCATCGTCCACGGCGACCTCAAGCCGAGCAACGTCCTCATCAAGCGGACCGAGCTCGGCTACACGACCAAGCTGATCGACTTCGACAACGCCTATCTGGCCGGCGAGCCACCCCCACCCGAGGAGATCGTCGGCACCATGAACTACTACTCGCCCGAACTGGTCGGCTACATCCAGGAGACCGGAACCACTGGCGCCGAGCTCACCCAGAAGGCCGACATCTTCGCCCTCGGCCTCATCTACACCGAATACCTCACCGGCGCGCCGCCGCCCTTTGATGCGGCCACCCACCAGTACGCCGGCGTCGCGGTTCGGGCCGGCGAGACCCTGCGGCTTCCCCCCACCACCCTCCCCGCCCCCGTCGTCGAGCTGGTCGAGCGGATGCTCCTGGGCGACCCCGCCGCCAGGCCCTCCATCGCCGAGACCCACATCACCCTGATGGGCATCCGCACCCCGGCCACCACCACCGCGGTCCTGGCCGAGCCTCCACCCGCGGCCGCGTCGACGGACCCCACCCGCCTCAAGGGCAGGGGGCTGCGGGCGGCCACCGGGCGGGCATCGGCGCCCGCACCCGAGCGCCGGCCAACCCGGCGGCTGGTCGGCAAGCTGCTGGAGCGCAGAAAGGATACCGGCGCCCCATGAGCATCAAATGGCGCTGCGCCGTCTGCGAGGCGATGAACGACGGAGGCGACACCTGCACGGCCTGCGGCGCGAGGGTCACCCAGACCGTCGTCCAAGCTCGACCAGCCGAGACGTCACCGGTGCCGGAAGAAACGGCGGCGCCGCAGAGACCGCGGGCGCCGCAGCCAGCGCTGGGGGACGAAGCCGCGACCGAGGTCCCCGTGCGGGAGCTCCCACGCCGCCGGCTCGAGCCCGACCGGCCCGACGACGGTCCCTACGACGTCTACGATCTCTTCGGCCTGACCCCAGCCGACATCGATGCCGCCTACGACGGCTACGAGCGGGTCGACACACGACCACGGGTCCGGGTCTACGGCTGTTGCCTACCCGTTGCGCTCGGGATGCTGCTCGCCTTTCTGGCGACCATCACGCTCCTCGGCAACCTGCTCCTCGCAGCGCTGTAGCGCGGAGGCCGGGCAGCCCATACCCGTGGCGGCCAGACCAGCTCGCCGCGCGATCACCGACATGGGTCGCTGTCGCTGGCTCAGGTGAGCGCTCCGGGCGGCCCTGGCCATTCCAGGAACACCATGGTGGCGTCGTCGCGTGGCGAGGTTCCCTGGTGGGCCAGGATGGCGTGGGCGAGCCGGCGCATCGTCTCGGCCGCGGGCTGGGCGGCCAGGGTCTCGCGGACCAGCAGGTCGGCCAGGCGGGCTTCCCCGAACGGTTCCCCGGCCAGGTTGCGGCCCTCGACCACCCCGTCGGTGTAGAACAGCACCCGGTCGGCCGGCTCAAGAGCCGCCGTGGCGATCTCCGGCTGGCCGGCACCGAGGCCCAGCGGCGGGACCGGGTGACAGGCCAGGGTGTCGACCACCTTGGCTCGTCGCACCAGCAATGGCAGGGGATGGCCGGCGTTGACCCACTGGAGCCGGCCGGTGCGGCAGTCGAGCTGGGCGAGCTGGCCGGTGACGAAGCGTTCGCCGCCGAACTGGGTGGCGATGGTCTCGTCCATGGCTGCGTGGGTGGCGGCCAGGTCGAGGCCGGCACGGCGGCTGTGCCGGTAGCTGCCCACGGTGACCGCGGCCAGGACGGTGGCGGTCAGGTCGTGGCCGACCGGGTCGACGATGGCCAGGTGAGCGGTGTCGCCGTTGAGGGCGTAGTCAAAGGCGTCCCCGGCCACCTCGTAGGCCGGCTCCAGCAGCCCGGCGATCACCACTCGCGGGGTCACAAAGGTCAGCGGCGGGAGCAGCTGCCATTGCATCTCGGCGGCCGGGCTCATGGGTTGGCGGCGGCGGGTCAGGGAGTAGTTGTCGGTGTACTGGTCCTTGCTCAAGATCATCTCGGCGACCAGGGCGGCCAGCCAGCTGCACCGCTTCCGCAGCGCGTCGTCGACCCTCGGGAGGGTGAGGCCCAGGACGCCCAGCCGCTCGGCGCCGTCCAGCAGCGGCAGCCACAGCCGCCGTCCCGCTCCGGTGTCAGCCTCCTGGACGGCGAGGGCGGCAAAGGCCCGCCCGGCCAGGGTGGCGTCGATCTCCAGCGGCGTCCGGTCGCTGCCATCGGCCAGCGGAACCAGCAGGGTCTGCTCGTAGTCGACCAGGTAGATGGCAACATCGGCGGCGTCCACGGCCCCTCCGGCCCGCGTGACCGCAGCGACGAGCTCGTCAGGGGCGAGGTTGTGGGAGGCGTCCAGCAGGTGACCAAGGAGGCGCAGGCCCGGGTCATCCATCCCTCCACCTCCGGATCGCGGGTCGGCGAGCACCGCCCAGAGGCGCACGCATTCCATCCGAGCCGACACGCCCGCCGCCGAGCGCACACAAGTCTGCGTCCGGGCAGTGGGGCCGTCCAGCCCGTGAACTGCCGGTGGCCGCGAGGTTGAGAGCGTGCTCGGTGGCCCGCTCTTGTCGCTGGGTGGACTGGGCGGTTTGTGACGGCCAGACCTGGCTACCCACCTGTCGGTCCGGCAGAAGGCCGGGTCGACTGAAAGGGCCCAGACCCCGTCCTTTCCACCACGGAGGCATCCTTCTCATGGCAGGACGTCCTGATTCCGCCGCGCCCGCGCGGCACCCGAGCCAGCTGCTGGTCCTGGCCATCGGCGTCATCTACACCCTGATCGGCCTTGCCGGATTCTTCGTCACCGGCTTCGACAACTTCGCGTCCGAGACCGACAAGACCCTGGTCGGCTTCGAGATCAACCCCCTGCACAACATCGTCCACCTGGCCATTGGCCTGGCCGGGCTGGCGTTGTGGCGGCGGCTGGACACGGCCAGGACCTACGGTTGGCTGCTGGCCGCCGGCTACGGCCTGGCGTTCCTCTACGGCCTGTTCGCCGCCGGCAACTCCGACATCAACTTCCTGTCCCTCAACGGCGCCGACAACGGCCTCCACCTCGTCAGCGCCGTGGCCGGGGTGGCCATCGCCCTGTGGCCGGCGCAGCGGACGGCTCCGGCCGGCCGAGCCGAGCGCAGCTCCTGACCGAAACGGCCAGCCGGCCAACGCGGTGCGGGAACTGCGGCTCTGGGCCGCCGCGGCGGCCGCGCCGGCCGTCGCGGCGGGGTTCTCCCTGTTGGCCGGCATGCGTCGCCGACGCTCTCTACACCCGGTCGGAGCCGGCTACCGGGGTTGGTTCGTCGTCGACGAGGAGCACCCTGACCGGCAGGATGTTCCCCTGTTCCAGCCAGGGAGGGCAGCGACTGCCGTCCTCCGCTTCTCCCGGGCCGCCGGCCTGCCCGAGCCGCTACCGGATGCGTTTGGCGTCGCCGTCAAGCTTCCCGATGTCTACGGTCCCGGCGCCGACCAGGACCTGCTGCTGACCAGTTCCATCGACCGGCCGCTCCTTCGCCGTCTGCTGTTCCCGGCCACCAGCTTCCTGCGCGGGGCCTACTCCAGCGCCCTGCCGTACGAGCTCGGCGGCGGCCGGCGGCGGATCGTGCTGTTGCTGGTCCCGAAGGTCCCCGACGGCGACCGACTCCCTGAGTCTGTGGGCCGCCGCCATGGAAGCGCCCTGGCGGAGCTGGCCGCCGCCACCGCAGCCGGGCTCCAGTTCCAGCTGCGGACCGCCGGCTCCTTCGGGCCCTCCCAGCCGCTGGCGACCCTGACCATCGGGTCTCCCCTGTCCACCGAGGAGACCGCGCGGTTGCGCTTCAACCCATGGACCACCGGGCCGGGGATCCGACCGTCCGGCTGGATCAACCTGCTCCGCGATACCGCCTACCGGGCAAGCCAGCGCGCCGGGACGCACACCGCTCGCCGCTCACCCGCGCACCAGACGGCCGCACCCAAGCCGTGATCGCCTGCCGGCTCTATGCTTGCATCGCCGTATCTGCCGGCCGATCCGCGGAGGGTGGCGATGATCGACCCTGTAGGGGGCGAGTCGCGCAAGCTGGACCAGGGCCGCCCGATCCGCTTTGTGGTCACGCCCACGGGGGTGCGGGTGGCGTACGCCATCGTCGGACGAGGGCCCGCGCTGGTCGTCCCCGCGGCCTGGATCGGTCACCTGGAGATCGCGTGGCAGGACCCGGCCGTGCGCGCCTTCCACGCCCCGCTCGCCGCCTGCCGGACCGTGGTGGCCTACGACAAGCCGGGCTGTGGGCTCTCCGACCCCTGGCCAGGACCCCAGACGCTCGACAGCGACCTGGAGGTGCTCCGGGCGGTGATCGACCACCTCGAGCTCGGCCGGGTCGACCTGCTCGGGCTCTCGATGGGGGCGCCGGTGTCGTTGGCCTACGCCGTTCAGCGCCCGGAAGGGGTGGGGCGCCTGATTCTGTACGGCGGCTTCGCCAATGGTCACCAGGTCGCCTCGGCCGAGGTCCGGACGGCCATGATCGAGCTGGTCCGGGCGCACTGGGGGCTCGGTTCGGACGTGCTGGCCGACATCTTCCTCCCCGACGGCACCGCGGAGGCCAAGGTGCGCTTCGCCGAGCTGCAACGCCAGTCCACGACCGCCGTGGTTGCCTCCGAGCTGCTGGCGCAGTGCTACGAGCTCCGTGTCGACGACCTCCTCGACCGCGTGGCCACGCCCACGCTGGTGCTGCACCGGCGCGACGACCGGGCCATTCCCTACCGTCTGGGACGCGACCTGGCGGCCAGGATCCCCGGGGCGCGGCTGGTGTCGCTCGCCGGCCGGAGCCACTGGGTGTTCGCCGGCGACGCCGCGGCGGTGGTCCGCGAGATCCTGGAGTTCCTTGGCGCCTCCCACAGCGTGCTGCCCGCCGAACCGGCCGAGGAGCCACCTGGCACCCTCACGGCACGCCAGCTCCAGGTCGCGGCCCTGGTCACCGACGGCCTCACCAACCGCCAGATCGCCGGCCGGCTGGGGATCGAGGAACGCTCGGCCGAGGGACACGTGGAGCGCATCCGCCTGCGGCTTGGCGTGAGGTCCCGCACCCAGATCGCCACCTGGTGGGCCTCGGCCCACGGCGACTGAGGTACCTCGCTGAGGTATCGGCTGGGGTAGTTTCCCGCCTGACGGCCGGGCCGGTCCCTCCTTAGCATCGCCTCCAGGATCTGGTCCCAGGTGCCGGAGGAGGGGCTGACGTGGACGCTGTCCGCTCCCGGCTGCGTATCGGCCGTCGCTTCCGCGGGCCGCCTGGGGTCGCCAACGGCGGCTTTGCCTCCGGCTCGCTGGCGGCCATGCTCGGCGGTACCGTCGACGTCGAGGTATCCCTGCGTCGGTCCGTGCCGCTGGAACGCCCGCTCGGGGTCCGCCATGACGGTGACGCCGTCCTGCTCCTGGACGACGACGGCGGGCTGCTCGCCGAGGCGCGCCCGCCAGCCGCCGAGGTCGAGCTGACCGTCCCCGACACCCCGACGCCGGAGGAGGCGCGCGCCGCGGCCGGTCGGGGGGCCTACTACCGCGACCCGTTGTCGGCTGCCAGGGCCCTCTGGATCACCGCCACGCGCACCGCTGGAGGATCAGGTTGAGCACCCAACGCCGCGGCGTGGCGCTCACGCCCATGGAGACCCGGTACGACATCATCCTGCGCACGGCCCGGCTCGCCGACGAGCTCGGCTACGAGGCCTTCGCCCTGCCCGAGGGCTGGGGGCTGGACGCGACCCTGCTGCTCACCGAGGCCGCGTCGCGCACGCGCCGCATCAAGCTCGTCTCCGGGATCCTCTCCGTCTGGGGCCGCACCCCGGGCACGCTGGCGATGACCGCCGCGACCCTCGACCGGCTGTCAGGAGGCCGGTTCGTGCTCGGACTCGGCCCCAGCACCAGAGCACTGGTGGAGGGGTTCCATGACGTCCGCTTCGCGCACCCGGCCGACAAGCTGCGCGCGGTCACGATCAAGGTCCGCGCACTCCTGGCCGGTGAACGGGCCCTGCTCGACGCCACGCCCGGGTCACGGCCGCTCCGCCTCGGCCAGCCGGCCGCGCCCGATCTACCCATCTGGCTCGCGGCGATGGGCGACCGCACCGTCCGGGTCGCCGCCGAGCTGGCCGACGGCTGGTTCCCCTTGTTCGTCGCCCATGACCAGGTCGTCGACCGGGCTCATACCCTCAGGAAGGACCGGGAGGTGGCCGGTCTCCGGACCGAGCCGCTCACCGTCGTCGCCGGCCCGGTGACCGTCGCCACCGATGACGCCGCCGTGGCTCGCCGCATCTCGGCCAGTTGCATCGCCTGGTATCTGTCCGCCATGGGCGACGTCTATGCCCGGTTCGTCACCGAGCAGGGGTACGGCGGCGCGGTCCAGGCCATCCTCGAAGCCAACCCGCATCCCTCTCCCGATGGCGGCGTCGTCCCCGCCGAGGCCCAGGTCGTCCTCGACCAGTTCACCGCCCACGGCACGCCGAGCCAGGTCCGCGACCAGCTGGCGGGGTGGGACGGCGCGGTCGACCTGGCCATGATCGGGCTGGCACCGGGCCTGCCCTGGGCCACCATCGAGGCAACCCTCCGGGCCGCCGCCCCTGCTCCTGCAGCGCAGTAAGCTGCCAAGTAGAGTCCGCCGAGTGGATTCGCTGCCGTTGCGCTGGGGTGATCACCGTGACCGAGTCACGCGACTGGCCGTTGGAGCAGCCTGCCGAAGGAAGCCTGCGCCCCTGGTATTTCAGGGCCACCGGCTATCTGATGGTGCTGTTCAGCGACCCTGGGGAAGCTCAGCGGGCCCAGCGCGGCCTGCTCGAAGGCAAGGTCCTCCAGGAGGAGCTTCGGCTGTACGAGTCCGAGGAGATCCTGCGCATCGTGGCCCGGCTGCAGGAGGAACGCTCCATCCTGGCCAAGGCGGTCGCCGCCCTGGCCGCCGACCCTGCAGTCAAGCAGCGCTTCTTGGACACTGCCCGGACCGGCGGCGCCACCCTCTGGCTGGTTGCCCCAACCAGGGACCGCGCCGACCACCTGGTCGGGCTGCTGGCCGACTACGGCTATTCGTTCCTGCGCTACTACGGCGACGACGGCGTTGCTGATATCGAGCGGGATGCCGACTAGAACCTGCTGATCGGACCGCGCCCAAGCTGGGTGCTCTCGTGGCGCTGACCGGTTTCACCGGTAGCGGCAGGGGCTTCGGCCGATCCTCGCGGGCGGGCGGTCGACTGGCGAACGACGAGCTCGGTCGCGAGCTCGACGTGGTGGGAGTCCACGCCCTCGCCCGCCGCCAGCCGCAGCGCTGACCGGACGGCGACGGCGCCCATCTCGCGCAGCGGCTGGCGAACCGTGGTCAGCGGGGGTGCGGCCAGCCGCGCGATCGGGGTGTCGTCGAAGCCGACCACGCTCAGGTCTTCCGGGACCCGCAGGCCTCGGCCGCGGGCGGCCTCGATCACGCCCAGAGCGGTCTCGTCGCAGCCGGCGAACACCGCGGTCGGAGGCTCGGGCAGGCCGAGGAGCGCGGCGCCTCCGGCGATCCCGTGTTCGTAGCTGAACCGCCCCGTCCGCACGTACCCGTCGGGGACGGGCGCTCCCGCGGCTTCCATGGCGCCGCGGAAGCCGTGCATCCGTGCCTGGTTGCAGGTGGTGGCTGCCGGACCGCCCAGGTAGGCGATCTGGCGGTGCCCGAGGTCGAGCAGGTGCTGGGTCGCCGCCAGCCCGCCGGCGAAGTTGGTCGACCCGACGCTTGTCACCCGCGCACTCGGCAGGTTGAGCGGGTCGACGACGACGACCGGCATGCGGGCCCGTGACAGGGCGGTCAGGTCCGCGGCCCCCACCTCGCAGGTGACCACGATCGCCGCCTGGCGACCGGCGGTGGCCAGCTCACGGGCCCAGGCGGCTGGACGCTTGGCCCCGGGGCTGCGCTGCCCGCGTGGACGCACGCTGACGACGACGGCGACGCCGGCTTCTGCCCCGGCCTCCACGACACCCTGCAACACCTCGGTGTGATAGGCGTTGAGCTGACCGTGGAAGAACAGCTCGATCGTCGGAGATCGTGCCGGCCTGACGCGGCGGGCGAGGTAGTCGTGCTCGTGGAGCAGCTCCTGGACGAGCGCGCGGGTCGCCGGGGCGACGTCGTTGCGGCCGTTGAGCACCTTGGAGACGGTCGCGACAGACACACCCGCTGATGCCGCGACGTTGGCCAGGGTGGCTCGTCGATCCCTAGACGCCAAGATGTGCTCCCTTTCTCCTACGCGGCGGCGTCGCCCGCGGCCGGGCTGAGCTCCACCGGGGTGATGAGCTGGCGGTCGTGGCCGACCACCCGCAGGGGACCGGTGAGCCGCACGCGACCGCGGCAGGGCAGGTCCGCCGCCGACGTGCCCACCATCACCTCGATGTCCCCCGGCTCGACGACCCGCTCGAGCTCCCGGTTCGGGTAGGCGGTCCGGTCGGCGTGCACCCGGAAGGTCACGTCGACAGCCTCCCCGGGCGCCAGCCCGACGCGGGCGAAGCCGGCGAGCTGCTTCACCGGGCGGGCCACCTGGGCGACGACGTCGTGCAGGTAGAGCTGGACCACCTCGTCCCCATCCCTCGGGCCCGTGTTGCGGACCCGGGCGGACACGGTGAACGCGCCGTCGGTGGGCACCTCGGCGTCGCTGATTCGTAGCGCATCCACCTCGAAGGTCGTGTAGGAGCCGCCGTAGCCGAACGGGTAGAGGGGGGTCGCGTCCAGCGTGCTGATCCCGGCGCTCTCCGGACTGCCGAGGGGCGGCTGGAGGTAGGTCCTGGGCTGCCCGCCGGGACGCTTCGGAATCTGCACCGGCAGCTTCCCGCTCGGCTGGACCCGGCCGGACAGGACGCCGGCGATGACCGGCCCTCCCTCCTCCCCCGGCATGAACGCCTGCACCAGGCCGGCGGCGCGGCCCTGCACCTCGCCGAGGGCATAGGGGCGGCCGGAGACCACCACCACGACCACCGGCGTCCCGGCCTGCAGGAGCTCGTCCAGCAGGTCCGCCTGCACCCCCGGGAGCCGGAGGTCCTCGGCGTCGCAACCTTCGCCGGACGACCCGTGGCCGAACAGGCCGGCGAGGTCGCCGACGACGGCCACGCAGAGGTCGGCCCCGCGGGCCGCGGCCAGCGCGGCCTCGAAGCCGGACCGGTCGTCTCCCTGCACCGGGCAGCCCTGCTCGTGGACGACCTCGACTCCTGGCAGCTCCGCCGCCAGGGCATCGACCGCGGTCTGCACCTCGAGTCCCAGCCCGAGACCCGGGTGGCGCGGCAGGACATGATTCGGGAAGGCGTAGCAGCCCATGAAGACACGTGGGTCCGCGGCGCAGGGCCCGATGACGGCCACCCGGCGCAGCGCCGGGCGCCCGTCGCCAAGCAACGGCAGCACCGTCCCGGCCTCGAGCAGGACGACCGACCGCTCGGCCATCTCCCTGGCCAGGGCGCGGTTGGCGGGCGAGTCGAGGTCGACGGCGGCCGCGCCGGCCACCGAGCCTTCCGGCGTCCAGTCGGCGTCGAGCAGCCCGAGCTGCAGCTTCTGGGTGAGGAGCCGGCGGGCGGCCCGGTCCACGAGGGCCTCCGGCAGCTCGCCCCGCCGCACCCGCTCCACGAGGCCGGGGCCGAAACCGATCCTGTCCGGCAGCTCGACGTCGATGCCGGCGGCGAGCGCCTGGCCGCCGGCATCGTCGAAGTCGGCGGCGACGCGGTGCATGCTCGCCAGGAACGGCACGGCCCAGTAGTCGGAGACGACGCTGCCCGCGAACCCCCACTCCTCCCGCAGCAGGTCGGTGAGCAGCCAGTGGTCCGCACCCGCGGGGACCCCGTCGACGTCGGAGTAGGAGTTCATCACCGAGCCGGCGCCGGCCAGGGCCACGGCCGTCTCGAACGGCGGCAGGATGACGTCCATGAGCTCGCGCCGGCCCATCGACACTGGTCCGTGGTTCCGCCCCGCCCGGGCGGCGGAGTAGCCGGCGAAGTGCTTCAGGGTGGCGATGACGCCGGCGCTCTGCAGGCCCCGCACGTAGGCGGCGCCGAGCACCGAAACCAGGTAGGGATCCTCGCCCATGGTCTCCTCGACGCGGCCCCAGCGGTAGTCCCGCACGACGTCCAGCACCGGCGAGAGACCTTGATGGACACCCACGGCCGCCATGTCCCGCCCGATCGCGGCCGCCATCCGCTCGACCAGGCCGGGGTCGAACGTCGCCCCCCAGGCGATCGCCGCCGGGTAGACCGTGGCCCCGAACGTCGTGAACCCTGTCAGGCACTCTTCGTGGACCAGCGCGGGGATCCCGAGGCGGGAGGCGTCGAGGACGACCCGCTGCTGCCGCACGAGCTCGGCGGCGCCGGCGGCGGCGGTGACCGGGGCGCTGCCGAAGACCCGGGTCAGGTGGCCGAGCCCGTGCCGGCTCGCCTCTTCGAGCGACGGCGACCCTCCGGCCGCGAACACGTCCTGCATCGGGGCCACGGTGCGGTTGACGTCGCGATCCGAGGCCGGCGCCTCGCCGGAGCCGGCGCCGGCATCCGGCAGCCCGCCTCCGATCCACCGGCTGCCGAGCTGGGCCACCTTCTCCTCGAGGGTCATCTGCTCCAGGAGCAGCTCGACCCGCTCGGCGGTGGGAAGCGTCGGGTCCTGCCACCGGGGCGCGACCTGGTCCGCGACGGGGGTCGGATCGGGTGTCGTCACGGGGCCTCCTTCGAAAAGATCTGTCGGGTGGTTCGAAACTTTTCGATGCAGTCCGGAAAACCGGTTCAGTTGGTCTCAGCAAGCATCTTGACATGCCCCACCGACCTTTCTACCTTAATTTGCGCGGTAACGGCCGAAAGTGCTGATTCCCGGCTCGAAACGAGCACGAGCGGGCTGGGCCCCACGGCCGGTCGCAACCGCGTCAGACGACCGACTGGCCGCGGGAGGCCGCGGCTCTCGACGACGGGAGATCACCGTGGACTCCAGGAAGATGTCTCGGCGCAACTTCCTCGGCGTGGTCGCGGGCACCACCGCCGGCATGGCGCTCGCCGGCTGCGGCAGCTCCGGCCCCAGCGACACCGGCGGCGGTGGTGGCGGCGGCGATGCCGTGGCCGGCGCGGCCACCTACTGGTTCCTCACCGGTGCGCCCGGTGAGCAGATCCGCCAGTCTTCGGTGGACCGGTTCAACCAGGCGAACCCCGACGCCAAGATCACGGCGACGACCTTCCAGAACGACGCCTACAAGACGAAGATCAAGACGGCCATCGGCGCCGGCCAGGCCCCCACCATCATCTGGGGCTGGGGCGGGGGCGGTCTGCGCAGCTACGTCCAGGCCAACCAGGTCGAGGACCTCACCTCGTGGTTCGCCGAGAACGCCGCCGTCAAGGACCGCCTGTTCCCTTCGTCCTTCGGGGCCGCGACGATCGACGGCAAGATCTACGCGATGCCGGCGGAGACGGTCCAGCCCATCGTCCTTTTCTACAACAAGGCGGTCTTCGACAAGGTCGGTGCCCAGCCGCCCCAGTCCTGGGGCGACATCATGAGCCTGGTGCCGAAGTTCAACGACGCCGGTGTCGCCCCCATCTCCCTCGGCGGCCAGTCGCGGTGGACGAACATGATGTGGCTGGAGTTCCTCTTCGACCGCATCGGCGGTCCCGAGGTGTTCCAGGCGGTCTTCGACGGCGAGAAGGACGCCTGGTCCAACCCGGCGTCCATCGAGGGGCTGACCAAGGCGCAGGAGCTCATCAAGGCCAACGGCTTCGTCAAGGGCTTCTCCTCCATCACCGCCGACTCCAACGCCGACCAGGCGCTGCTGTACACCGGCAAGGCCGCGATGATGCTCCACGGCACCTGGACCTACGGGAGCATGTCCGAGGAGGGCGGCGACTTCGTCAGCGGCGGCAACCTCGGCTGGATGAACTTCCCGGCAGTCGAGGGCGGCAAGGGCGACCCGACCAACACGGTCGGCAACCCCGGCCAGTACCTGTCGATCTCGTCGAAGGCCACGGACGCGGAGAAGGAGACCGCCAAGAAGTTCTTCTCCACCGCGGTCCTCTCCGACGCCGAGGTCAAGGAGTGGACCGACGCCGGCGCGGTGCCGATCGTCAAGGGCACCGACAGCCAGCTCGGCGCCTCGAAGGACGCCGAGTTCCTCACGTTCGTCTACGAGACCGCCAGCAACGCCAAGGTCTTCGCCCAGTCCTGGGACCAGGCCCTCAGCCCCACCGCCGCCGAGCGGTTGCTCGACAACATCGCGAAGCTCTTCCAGCTGTCGATCACACCGCAGCAGTTCGCCACCAACATGAACCAGGTCATCGGGCAGTGAGGACGGTCGCTCCGCCCGCCGCGCCGGGAACGCGGCCCACAACCTCGCGGGGCAGGCGGAGCGGCTCCCTCACCTGGATGGCGCTACCGGCCCTGCTGGTCTTCGTGGCGTTCGCCATCGTGCCGCTCCTGGGCGTCCTGCTCCTCAGCTTCACGTCATGGGACGGCATCGGCGTGATCCGGCCCGCCGGCTTCGCCAGCTGGCGGGCCGCCCTCGCCGACCCGGGCCTGCCGCACGCGCTCTGGGTGACGTTCGTGGTCATCGCCCTCTCGTGGGCGGTGCAGACCCCGTTGAGCATCCTCCTCGGGGTGTTCCTCGCCGGGCACCAGCGGTACCGCGAGCTCCTGGCCGTGCTGTTCATCATCCCCCTCCTGCTGAGCTCGGCGGCCATCGCCATCACCTACAAGGCCCTGCTCGACCCGAACTTCGGCCTCGGCGCCGGGCTGCACCTCCCGCTGCTGACCCAGGACTGGCTCGGGGACGCCACCCTGGCCATGGGCGTGATCATCTTCGTGGTGTCCTGGCAGTACATCCCGTTCCACACCCTCATCTACCAGGGCGCCGTGCGCCAGATCCCGAGATCGATGTACGAGGCGGCCCAGCTCGACGGCGCGGGACGGGTCCGCATGTTCTTCAGGATCACCCTGCCGCAGCTGAAGTACACGATCATCACCTCGTCGACCCTCATGGTGGTCGGGTCGCTGGTGTTCTTCGATCTCATCTTCGTCCTCACCGAGGGTGGACCTGGAGACGCCACCCGGGTGCTGGCGCTGGACATGTACAAGCGGGGCTTCCAGGCGAACCTCATGGGCCCGGCCAGCGTCATCGCCGTCATCCTGGTGGTCCTCGGCCTGGCGCTGGCCCTCCTCCTGCGCCGGATCGGCGGCGGGAGCTCGGGCGCGAGCCAGCTGGAAGGTGTCTGACGTGGCGACGACGGTGCGTGCCGAGACCCGCCAGGCCGCGGGGGGCCAGAAGCGCCGCTCGCGCGGCCGCGGCGCCCGCCGCCCCAACTGGCTGGGCGGGGCGGCGGGATGGCTCTGGCTCCTGATCGTCATCGTGCCCATCTACTGGATCGTGATCACCAGCTTCAAGACCCAGAGCACCTACTTCCTGATGAACCCGCTGGCCCCGCCCACCGAGCCGACCCTGGACAACTACCGGATGGTCATCGAGGCGGACTTCATCCGCTACTTCGTCAACAGCGTCATCGTCACCCTGGGCGCGGTCGTGCCCGCGGTCCTCGTCTCCTTCATGGCCGCCTACGCCATCGTGCGGGCCGCCGACGACTGGTGGTTCCTGCGGTGGGTCAACTCGCTCTTCCTCATGGGGCTGGCCATCCCGCTGCAGGCGGCCATCATCCCCGTCTATCTCATCGTCATCCGCATGCACATGTACGACACCCTGCTGGCGATCATCCTGCCGTCGATCGCGTTCGCGATCCCACTGTCGGTGCTCGTGCTCTCCAACTTCATCCGGGACGTCCCCAAGGAGCTCTTCGATTCGATGCGGGTGGACGGCGCCAGCGAGTGGAGCACGCTGTGGCACCTGGCCTTCCCGCTGACCCGGCCGGCGCTGGTCACCGTCAGCATCTACAACGGCCTGGCGATCTGGAACGGGTTCCTCCTGCCGCTGATCCTCACCCAGAGCCCGACCCAGCGCACCCTGCCGCTCGCGTTGTGGACGTTCCAGGGGCAGTACAGCGTCAACGTGCCCGCCGTCCTCGCGTCCGTCGTCCTCACCGCCCTCCCGATCCTCGCCCTCTACGTCCTCGGCCGCCGCCAGCTCCTCAGCGGGTTGACCGCCGGGTTCAGCAAGTAGGCGTTGGTTGACCGCGATCCCGGCCGCCGGCGCACGGCAATCGATCGAGGGGGTCGAGGCGACCCTGCGCGATCGGCTGGGATCGCTGTCGCTGGAGCAGAAGGTACGGCTGCTCACCGGGGCCGACTTCTGGTCCCTGCATCCGGAGCCGGCCATCGGGCTGCGCCGGCTGGTGGTGTCGGACGGCCCGGCCGGGGTCCGCGGGGAGCTGTGGGACGAACGGGACCCCTCGGCCAACGTCCCCTCCCCCACCGCGCTGGCGGCCAGCTGGGACGAGGCGGGCGTGGAGCGGCTGGGCCGGCTGCTGGCCGGCGAGGCGCGCCGCAAGGGCGTGGACGTCCTGCTGGCCCCGACCGTCAACCTGCACCGCTCGCCCTATGGCGGCCGCCACTTCGAGTGCTACAGCGAGGACCCGCTGCTCACCGCCCGCATCGGCGTCGCCTACGTGCGCGGGCTGCAGGCCGGCGGGGTGGCCGCCACCGTGAAGCACCTGGTGGCCAACGACTCGGAGACCGACCGGTTCACGGTCGACGTCCAGGTCGGCGAGCGGGCCCTGCGCGAACGGTATCTGGCCCCGTTCGAGGTCATCGTCCGGGACGCCGGGCCGTGGGCGGTGATGGCGGCCTACAACTCGATCAACGGCACCACCGCGACCGAGCACCCGATGCTCCAGGAGGTCCTCAAGGACGAATGGGGCTTCGACGGGGTGGTCATGTCCGACTGGTACGCCGCCCGCTCCACCGAGCCGGCCGCCAATGCCGGGCTGGACCTGGTCATGCCCGGC
>DASUPQ010000201.1 GCA_036280995.1 Actinomycetota bacterium
GAGGAGCTGGTCGACGGCAACTGCCCGATCCACGGCCGGCCGGTGGAGACGGTCCGGGAGGAGAACTACTTCTTCCGCATCTCCAAGTACGCCGACCGGCTGCTGGAGCACTACCGCGACCACCCCGAGTTCGTCCGCCCCGAGACCCGCCGGCGCGAGGTCGTCTCCTTCGTCGAGCACGGGCTCCAGGACCTGTCGATCTCGCGGTCCAGCTTCACCTGGGGGGTGCCGATCCCCTGGGACCCCGAGCACGTCATGTACGTCTGGGTCGACGCCCTGCAGAACTACCTGACCGCCGCCGGCTGGGACGCCGACATGGAGAAATTCGCCCATGTGTGGCCGGCCGACTACCACTTCGTGGGCAAGGACATCCTGCGCTTCCACGCCGTCACCTGGCCGGCGATCCTGCTCGCGGCCGGGCTGCCCCTGCCCCGGACCGTCCAGGCCCACGGCTGGCTGCTGGTCGGGGGCGAGAAGATGAGCAAGACCAAGCTCACCGGCATCGCCCCCCACGACCTGGTGGCGCCGTTCGGGAGCGACGCCGTCCGCTACTTCTTCCAGCGCGAGGTCGCCTTCGGCCAGGACGGCAACTTCTCCTGGGAGGCGATGGTCGAGCGCTACAACGCCGACCTGGCCAACGGGCTCGGCAACCTGGCCAGCCGGGTCACGGCCATGGTCGAGCGCTACCGCGACGGGGTCCTGCCCGGCCCCGGACCGGCCACCGACGCCGAGGTCGCGGTCCAGGACGCCGCCGAGCGGGCCTACGCCGACGCCGCCGCCGCCCTCGAGGAGGTGGCCTACGAGCGGGCCCTGGCCGCCATCTGGCGGTTCGTGGGCGCGGCCAACGCCTACCTGTCGGAGCGCAAGCCCTGGGACCTGGCCAAGGCCGGCGACGACGTCGCCCTCGACACCACCCTGTACACCGGGGCCGAGGCGCTGCGGATCGCCGCCCTGCTCACCGCCCCCTGGCTGACCAGGGCCGCGCCGGCGCTGTGGTCGGCCCTGGGCGCCCCAGGGGAGCTGGCCGAGGCCAGGCTGCCCGGGGCGCTGGCCTGGGGCGGGCTGCCCAGGGGGGCGCGGGTGGCCCGGGCCGGGGCCCTGTTCCCGCGCCTCGACGCCGAGGGCAACGTGGCCAGGCGGGCAGGTTGACCTTGGCCACCCGCGGGACCCAGCCCGTCGAGGTCGTGGACTACGACCAGGACTGGCCCCGCGCCTACGCCGAGGAGCGCGACCGGATCGCCGCCGCCATCGGCGACACCGTCCTGGCCATCGAGCACGTCGGCGGGACGGCCGTGCCCGGCCTGCCGGCCAAGCCGGTGATCGACCTGATGGTCGGGGTGGAGGACATCGAGCGGGCCGGGCCGGCCGTGGCCGGCCTGATCAACCTCGGCTACGAGTACGTCCCCGAGTTCGAGAGCCAGCTCCCGGACCGTCGCTACTTCCGCCGGGGCACGCCCGAGAGCCACCACGTCCACATGGTCCCGGTGTCCGGTGACTACTGGACCGAGCACCTCCTCTTCCGCGACTACCTGCGCAGCCATCCGCAGGCGGCCGAGGAGTACGGCAAGCTCAAGCGCGGCCTGGCCGGCCGCTTCCGCCTCGACCGCGACGCCTACCGGGCCGGCAAGGTGCCGTTCATCGACATGGTGGTCGCCGCCGCCCGCCGCGAGGCCGGCGGTCAGAGCAGCTAGGAGCCATCCATGACCACAACGACCAGTGTTCCCGGGCGTCCCCGGTCCACCGAGGTCACCGCCGGGCGCGACCGGGCCCCGGCCCGCTCGATGCTGCGGGCGGTCGGGTTCACCGACGACGACTTCGAGCGTCCCCAGGTCGGGGTGGCGTCGTCCTGGAACGAGGTCACGCCCTGCAACATCCACCTCGACCGGCTGGCGGTTGCCGCCAAGGACGGGGTGCGCCTGGCCGGGGCGGTCCCGCTGACCTTCAACACCATCACCGTGTCCGACGCCATCGCCATGGGGCACGAGGGCATGCGGGCCTCGCTGGTCAGCCGGGAGGTCATCGCCGACTCGGTCGAGCTGGTGATGCACGCCGAGCGGCTCGACGGCCTGGTCGCCATCGCCGGCTGCGACAAGTCGCTGCCGGGCATGCTGATGGCCTGCGCCCGCCTCGACCTGCCGGCCGTGTTCGTCTACGGTGGCACCATCCTGCCCGGGCACTTCCGCGGCCGCGACGTCACCGTCCAGGACATGTACGAGGCCGTGGGGGCGGTGGCCGCCGGCACCATGTCCGAGGAGGACCTGGACGAGCTGGAGCGGGTGGCCTGCCCGACCGCCGGGTCGTGCGCCGGCATGTACACCGCCAACACCATGGCCGCCGTGTCCGAGGCCCTGGGCATGGCCCTGCCCGGCTCGGCCACCCCGCCGGCGGTCTCCGAGCGCCGCGCCGAGGCGGCCCGCCGCACCGGCGAGGCCGTGGTCAACCTGCTCCGCCTCGACATCCGGCCGCGCCAGATCATGACCAGGGCGGCCTTCCTGAACGCGGCCGCGGTGGTGATGGCCACCGCCGGGTCGACCAACGCCGTGCTGCACCTGCTGGCCATCGCCAACGAGGCCGGGGTCGAGCTGAC
>DASUPQ010000202.1 GCA_036280995.1 Actinomycetota bacterium
CCAGGGCCGCGCCGTCGGGGTCGTGCAGGACGCCGGGGGCGGCCTGGCGGGTCAGGTGGTGGACGGCCAGCAGGCCGGGGTGGCGGCGGGCCAGGGCGTCCAGGCGGCCGGCGTCCCAGCGGCCGACCGGGCCGCAGGCCAGCAGGTGGAAGCGGGGCTCAGCCAGCGCCTGCCCTAGCCAGCAGGGCCGCCCGTCCAGGGTGACGCGGGCGTCGGGGAGCCGGTCCCCGGCCCGTGGGCCCCGGCGCAGGGCCGGGCGGCCCTCCTGGACCGCCGGGCTGCCCCGGTAGCCGATCCCGAGCTGGGCGACGGTCCGGAAGCCGTAGGCCACCCCCCGGTCGAACCGCAGGGCCAGGGGGAGGACCCGGGGGACGAGCCGGGTGCGCAGGGTCCTTACCAGCGGGTTGGCCGAGGTGGCGACGGAGAACGCCCGGTCGGTGAGGCGGACGACGAATCGGCCGACCGGACGCCGCTCGGCATCGTAGGAGTCGAGCAGGCTCTCCTCGGCCAGTCCCCGGGCCACCAGGGCGAGCTTCCAGCCCAGGTTCCAGGCGTCCTGGATGCCGGTGTTCATGCCCTGGGCGCCGGCCGGGCTGTGGACGTGGGCGGCGTCGCCGGCCAGCAGCACCCGCCCCGCCCGGTAGCGGGCGGCGTGGCGGTGCTGGAGGCGGAAGTAGGTCAGCCAGACGGGATCGCGGAACCGCAGCCGGCCGCCGGTGAGGGGATCGGCCAGCGCCTGCAGCTCCTCCAGGGAGGGCCGGTCCGGCCCCCGCCGCCCCTGCAGGCCGGGGTGCATCGCCAGCAGCCGCCAGGTCGTGGGCCGGCCCAGCGGGAAGCAGAACAGGATGCTCTGCTCGCCGAGGAAGCTGTAGGCGCTGTCGGTCTCGAGGTCGCCGTCGATCTCCAGGTCGGCCAGGGCGAACGTCTGGGGGTAGGCGCCGCCCCGGAACGGGATCCCGGCGCCGCGGCGCACGCCGCTGGCGGCGCCGTCGCAGCCGACCAGGTAGCGGGCGTCCACCTGCTCGGTGCGGCCGCCGGGATGCCGCAGGGTGCAGGCGACCCGGTCGGCGCCGGCGCTGAAGCCGGTCAGCTCGACGCTCCGCTCGACCCGCCCGCCGCCAGCGGCCAGCCGGTCGCCGAGGACCGCCTCGGTCTCGGCCTGGGACACGAACAGCAGGAAGGGGTAGGCGGTGTCGGCCAGGCCGAGCCCGAACAGCCGGACCCGCACGGCCCGGCCGCCCGCCTGCAGCCGCAGCCACACCGCGTCGTTGCCCCGCGCCAGCAGCTCCCCGGTCACGTCCAGCCCGCGCAGGACCTCCAGGGTGCGCGGCTGGACGGCCAGGGCCCGCGACTCGTGCACCCGGTCGGCCTGCCGGTCCACGAGCCGGAAGGACGCCCCCAGCGCCTGCAGCTGCCCGGCCAGGGTGAGCCCGGTCGGCCCGGCCCCGACGATCAGGACGTCCAGCCGTTCGCCGCTGATGCCCGCACCGGCCATGGCGGCGATACTACGCTCTGGAGCTGCCATGGACGCTCGGGGACGCGCCTGCCCGCTGGCCTACCGGTACCAGCCAGAGGCGCTCGCCCAGCCACCACCGCTGGAGGCCGGCACCCTGCTCGTCGTCGGCGGTCTCTACGGCAACCTGCCGGCCCTCCAGACCGTGCTCCAGCGGGCCGGACAGGAATCCGGCCGGGCGACGGTCGTGTTCAACGGCGACTTCCACTGGCTGGACGTGGGGCCTGAGGACTTCCAGGCGATCGGCGAGATGGTCCTGGCCCACCACGCGATCAAGGGCAACGTCGAGGCGGAGCTCGCCTCCTCGGAGGACGCCGGCTGCGGCTGCGCCTACCCCGGCTATGTCGGCGACGACGTCGTCGATCGCTCCAACCAGATCATGACCCGGCTCCGGGACACGGCCCGGCAGTTCCCGAGCCTGGTGCACCGCCTCGGCGAGCTGCCCCGGTACCTGACGGCCAGCGTGGCCGGGCACCGCATCGGGATCGTCCACGGGGATCCCGAGTCGCTGGCCGGCTGGCGCCTGGCCCTTGAGGCGATGGAGCCCGGCGACCCGGAGGTCCGGCGCCAGGTCGGCTGGCGTGGCCGGCCGACGACTCCCGCCGACGTGCTGGACTGGTTCCGCCGCGCCGACGTCGACGTCTTCGCCAGCACCCACACCGGGCTCCCCTACGCCCAGGCCTTCGCCGACGGCGGTCGCCGGCGCCTGGTCGTCAACAACGGCGCCGCCGGGCTCGGCAACTTCGCCGGAACCAGCTACGGCGTCATCACCCGGCTCTCGAGCGACCCCCGACCACCCGCCGACAGCCTGTACGGCGCCACCATCGGGGCGCTCCGCTGCGACGCCCTGCCGGTCCCCTTCGACCTCGACGCCTGGAAGGCCCGCTTCCTTGCCCAGTGGCCTCCCGGCAGCCCCGGCCACCGCTCCTACCTCGCCCGCATCACCGGCGGCACCCACCTCCGGCCGCGGCAGGCCGCACGAGCCGGCGTCACGCTCAGGGCCACGGCCTGACCCAGCGACGCGATGGCGCCCGCTCCTTGAAGCCGCCGGTTGTATCAGTCAATATTGATCTAGATGACCGCCACGGCGCCGCCAGCCACGCCAGCTCCTGCCCTCGAGGTCGCTCGGGCGCTGGCTGACCCGTTGCGCTGGCGCATCGTGGAGCTGCTGGCCGGCGAGCAACTGTGCGTCGCCCACCTCACCGAGGAGCTCGGGGTCGGCCAGCCGCTGGTCAGCCACCACCTCAAGACGCTCCGGACCGCCGGGCTGGTCACCTGCGACCGCTACCGCTACTGGACCTACTACCGGCTCCACCCCGACGCCTTACGGCTGCTGGCCGGCCACCTCGACGGCCTGGCCCGCATGGCCCCGGCTGGGGTGGCGTGCCGGCGTGCAATCGACGGCCGGGCCCCGCCAACCCCCGGGAACCGCCCCACCGGATCCCGAGGAGGCGGGCCGGTGCCGCTCCACGACCAGCCCATGGACCCGCGCACCGGCCAGACCTTCGCCCGCTCCATCGAGTCGCTGGCCGAGGAGTTCCGCGGCATCTTCTCCCTCGAGACCATCGAACGCTACGTGAACGAGGCCATCGACCGGCTGTCGGGCGCTCGGGTGGTCGACCTCATCCCCCTGTTCGTGCACCGCTTCTCCCGCGAGCAGCTGCGCGCGCTCGCCCAAGCCGAAGGAGCCATCATCAACGACGTGCCCGAGGTCCTGTTCGTCTGTGTCCACAACGCCGGCCGCAGCCAGATGGCGGCCGCCCTGCTCGACCACCACGCCAAGGGCAGAGTCCATGTCCGCTCGGCCGGCAGCGACCCCGGCGACAAGATCAACCCGGCCGCGGTGGCAGCGATGGACGAGGTCGGGGTCGACCTGTCCCGGGAGTTCCCCAAGCCGCTCACCGACGAGTTCGTCAAGGCGGCCGACGTGGTCGTCACCATGGGCTGCGGCGACGCCTGCCCGATCTACCCGGGCAAGCGCTACGAGGACTGGGAGCTGGACGACCCGGCCGGCCAGCCGGTCGAGGTGGTGCGACGGATCCGCGACGACATCGACGCCCGCGTGCGGCAGCTACTGGCGGAGCTCCTGCCAGCCGGCGCCTGAGCACTCGACCAGGAGCACGCTGGTCGCCATCTCACCCCGGTGAACT
>DASUPQ010000203.1 GCA_036280995.1 Actinomycetota bacterium
CACCTGGCTCTCCTGCTGGCGGCGACGTTCCTGCTCACTGCGCTAAGGCTGTGGCTAGAGGAGATCCCCGCGCTGCTCTACTCGACCACCGGGCCGCTGATCGGCGCCAGCTATACGGACCTGCACGCCCGGCTCCCGGCACTGCGGGTCTCGGCGCTCGTGGCGGTCCTCGCCGCGGCGGTCGTCGTGATCGGGGCGGTCCAGCGGCGTCTGCCGCGCTACGGGGTCCTGGCGATCGGAGGCTACCTGGGCGTGGCCGCTCTCGGACGCGTCTTCTTTCCGGCGGCCATGCAGAAGTTCGTGGTGGCGCCCACCGAGCTGACCCGGGAGACGCCCTATCTCCGGCATCACATCGCCGCCACCCGCCAGGCGTGGGGGCTCGACAGCGTGGAGGTCCGCGACCTGGCGGCAGAGGCAGGCCTCACCCTGGCGGACATCCGGGCCAACGCCCCGACCATCGAGAACGTGCGGCTGTGGGACCGGGAGCCTTTGCTCAGAACCTTCGGACAGCTCCAGGAGATCCGTACCTACTACGATTTCGTCTCGGTGGACGACGACCGGTACTGGATCGACGGGAACTACCGGCAGGTCCTGCTCTCGCCCCGCGAGCTCAACGCCGCCTCGCTGCCGACCCGCACGTTCATCAACGAGCACCTGACGTTCACCCACGGCATGGGCCTGACCCTGAGCCCCGTCAACCAGGTGACCGTGGAAGGCCTGCCGGTCCTCTTCATCAAGGACCTGCCGCCGGCCTCGACCGTCTCGCTTCGGGTCACCCGCCCGCAGATCTATTACGGCGAGATCGCCAACGAATACGTCTTCGTCGGCACCCGGCAGCGCGAGTTCGACCACCCGTCCGGCGAGGCGAACGTCTACGCCCCCTACCGCGGCACGGGCGGCGTCGAGGTCGGCAACATCTGGCGCCGGCTCCTGCTCGCCGTCCGGTTCGGCTCGTCCAAGGTCCTGCTCTCGCAGGACATCACCAACGACAGCCGGGTGCTCTATCACCGAAACATCCTGGCCCGCGCGAGGAAGGCGCTGCCGTTCCTCCGGTTCGACCGCGACCCCTACCTGATCATCGCCGGCGACGGCAGCCTGAAGTGGATGCTCGATGCCTACACCGCCACCGACCGGTATCCCTACGCGCAGCGCCTGATGGACGGCACGAGCTACATGCGAAACAGCGTCAAGCTCGTCATCGACGCCTACGACGGCTCGCTCACCGCGTATGTCAGCGCCCCGGCCGATCCGCTGATCCGGACCTGGGCCGGCATCTTCCCCGGGATCTTCGTTCCGCTCGACAGCATGCCGGCCCACCTGCGCGCGCACATACGGTACCCGGACGACATCTACCGGATCCAGACCAGTCTCTATACCACCTATCACATGGGGGAGCCGGAGGACTTCTACCACCGGGAGGACCAGTGGCAGATCCCCGAGGTCACCAAGGCCGACGAGTCGGTGCCGTTCATGCGCCACATCATCATGCGGCTGCCGGAGGAGTCGCAGGCGGAGTTCATCTACATGGTTCCCTTCACGCCGCGGGGAAAGGAGAACCTGGCGGCGTGGATGGTGGCGCGGAACGACGGCGAGGTCTACGGGAAACTGCTGGTGTACCGGCTCTCCCGTCAGAGCCTCGTGTTCGGGCCTCGACAGATCGAGAACCGGATCAACCAGAACACCGAGGTCGCCCGGCAGATCACCCTGTGGGACCAGCGGGGCTCGCAGGTGATCCGCGGCGACCTGCTGGTGATCCCGATCGAGGAATCACTGGTGTACGTCCAGCCGCTCTATCTCCAGGCGGAAGGCGGGCGGATTCCCGAGCTCAAGCGCGTGATCGTAGCCTATCAGAATCGGGTGGTGATGCAGGAGACCCTGGAGCAGGGCCTGGCCGAGCTGTTCGGCGGCCGGGCGCCGGCGGTCGCCGGCCGAGAGCCGGCGGCGGAGCCGGCGACCAGCGACACGACCGTCCGGGCACTGATCGCCGAGGCATGGCGCCGATACCAGGCCGCGCTGGAGGCCAATCGGCAGGTGGACTGGGCGCGCTACGGAGAGGAGTTCCGGCGGCTCGGCGAGGCGCTCGAGCGGCTCGAGGCGGGGACGGGGGAACCGTAGCGGGACGGCGGGACGAAACTACCTCATCCCGAGCGAAGCGAGCAACTGTCTTGGTTTCTGTGGCGGTCGGAGTCTAGGCATAGCGCCAGGGGCGCGCATCGCGCAGAATGGCGTTGAGCAGGACCAGGAGTTTCCGGGCGACCGCGGTGAGGGCCACCTTGGCGGGTTTGCCGGTGCTGCGCAGGCGGTGATAGAAGACGCGCAGGACCGGATTCCAGCGCGCGGCCGTGAGCGCGGCCATGTAGAGCACGGTGCGGACCGCCGGCCGGCCGCCCCAGCAGGTGCGGCGGCCCCGGAGGGTTCCGCTGTCGCGGGCGAGCGGGGCGACCCCCACCAGCGCGGCGATGTGATGGCGATCGAGCTGCCCCAGCTCGGGCAGCAGGCCCAGAAGGGTCCGGGCCAGCGTGGGCCCCACGCCGGGCACGCTCTGCAGCAACTGGTCCTGCACCCGCCAGACCGGACTGGCCTGGATCGCGGCCTCGAGCGTGGCGTCGGTATCGATCACTTGGCGTTCGAGCCAGCGGATGTGGGTGTCGAGGCTGCGGCGGACGAGCCGGCCGCGGGCCCGCGGGCGGCGCTGCCGCTCGGCATGGAGCATCTCGAGCAGCTGCCGCCGCCGGGTGAGCAGCGCTTCGAGCTCCTGCGTGGCCTCATCCGGCAGCGGGCGCGGGGCCGGCTGCACCCGCGCCCCGAAGAGCGCGAGCACCTGGGCGTCGATCCGGTCGGTCTTGGCGAGGCGCCCGAGCGCTTTGGCGAAGTCGCGGACTTGGCGGGGATTGACCACGGCGACGGGAAGGCCCGCGGTGACCAGCGCGGCGACAACGGGAGCCTCATAGCCGCCGGTGGCTTCGACCACCACGAGCGTGACCGACTGCGACTGCACCGCCTGGACCAGCGCCGTCAAGCCGGCGGTGTCCGTGGCGAACTCGCCGCTGCGGCCGGCGGGCTCACTGGCGAGGGTGACCGACGCCTTCGCCACATCGAGACCGAGATAGATCGAGCTGGGCATCGCTCCTCCGGAGTAACGGTCGCGACGGCCCAGCCTTGTGGATGCGGAGTGAACTCCGGGCAACTGTACGGGCTCGACGGACCTGGTGCGGGAGGGCCCTGGCTCGCTTACGGGCTGGATCCCTGAGGGACGACGGGCTCCTCCCACTCCCAAGCTACTGCGCGGAGAAGACACAAGGGACCTGCTCGGCGGTCATCG
>DASUPQ010000204.1 GCA_036280995.1 Actinomycetota bacterium
GCTTGCGCATGCTGAGCGCCCCGACGCCGTCCCGGTCGGCGAGGGCGACGGCCGCGTCGAGGACCCGCCGCCGGCTCAGGGGGATCTGGGTGGTCATCTCGAATCCTCAACGTAGGGGTTGACGAACTTACACTGTAAGTCGGGAACGAAGATGGAAACGACCACCGCCGGCAAGGACGCCGGGACGGCCACGAGCCAGGGAACCACCATGCGGGCGATCGCCCAGGACCGCTACGGCGGCCCGGACGTGCTGGAGCTCCGGGACGTCACCAGGCCGGTGCCCGGGGACGGCGAGGTGCTGATCCGGGTGCGGGCGGCCGGCCTCCACCGGGGCGACTGGCACGTCATGACCGGCCTGCCCTACCTGATCCGCCTCGTGCTCCCGACGCTCGGGCTGCGCAGGCCCAAGACCCCCGTCCTGGGCATGGACGTCGCCGGGACCGTCGAGGCGGTCGGCGGCGACGTCACCCGGTTCGAGCCCGGCGACGCGGTGTTCGGCTGGACCGACGGCGCCTTCGCCGAGTACGCCACCGCACCCGAGGACCAGCTGGCGCCCATGCCGGCCACCCTCGGCTTCGAGCAGGCCGCGGTCGTGCCCGTCTCCGGGTTCGCCGCCCTCCAGGCGCTCCGGGACGTTGGCGAGATCCAGGCCGGCCAGCGGGTCCTGGTCATCGGGGCGGCCGGCGGCGTCGGGTCGTTCGCCGTGCGGCTGGCCAAGGCGTTCGGGACCGAGGTCACCGGGGTGGGCAGCACGACCCAGCTCGACTTCATCCGCTCCCTCGGCGCCGACCACGTGATCGACTACACCCGCGAGGACGTCACCGACGGGACGCGCCACTGGGACCTGATCCTCGACACCGCTGGCCACCGTTCGCTGTCCCGGCTCCGGCGTGCCCTCACCCCGGCGGGGACGCTGGTCATCGTCGGCAGCGAAGGGCGAGGACGGTGGCTGGGAGGCTTCGACCGCAACCTCCGGGCGGTGGTGCTGTCACGGTTCGTGGGCCAGCGCCTGCGGATGCTGAGCTCCACGCCACGCCCGCGGGACCTCCAGACCCTGCGCGAGCTCGTCGAGGCCGGCAAGCTCACCCCGGTGGTCGACCGGACCTACCCGCTGGCCGAGGTTCCCGACGCCATCCGGCACATGGTGGCTGGCCACGTCCGGGGCAAGCTCGCCATCACCGTGTGAGCCGGTGGCCCGGCCTGTGTCGGGTATCACATCTCCGCCGTACCACACGGCACTGACAATCCGCTGGATCTCGACATGCTGGGGGTTGCACGGCGACACGCGCGAATGAGGAGGGGGCGATGTCGCGGTCAACGATCCCGGCCTGGCTGGCCACCGCGGGGGGCATGACGGTGCTGGTCGCCGCGACCCTGTGGATCCCGACGGTGGTGACGGTCGCGACGGGGCTGGCGGTGCTCGCGCTCAGCGCGCTGGTGCTGTACCAGGCGGCGACCAGGACGGGCACCGGCGGCGGCCACGGGCTGGCCGGCCTGGTCACCGCCGCCCTCGGGCTGCTCCTGGTCGGGCTCCTGGGCATGCCCGGCGTCGCCAGCGACACGAGCGCGCTCGACCTCAGGTGGGCCCCGCCGGCTGGCGCCGAACCGGCGCCACCCACCCCCGAGCCGGCGCCGCCCACCGAGCCGCAGCCGGACCCGGGCCAGCAGCCACAGCCGGGCCCGCTCCACCCGGCCGAGGTCGAAGCGTCGGCGTGGGCCGGTCCCAGCAAGGACGGCGCCGGCTCCACGGTGACGTTCGAGGCCGAGAACCTGGTCGACGGGCTGGCCGACACCGCCTGGCGGGTGGAGGGCGACGGCGTCGGGCACACTCTGACGTTCCGCTTCGACCGCCCGGTCCACCTGACCGCGATCGGGCTGCTGCCCGGCTACGCCAAGGTCGACCAGGTGAGCGGCGTGAACCGGTTCCGGCAGAACCGGCGGGTCACGGCCGCGACCTACACCTTCGACGGCGGCGGCCAGGGCGCCGTCACCTTCTCCGACACCGCCGAGCTGCAGCTGCACCAGGTGAACGCGGACACCACCACGGTGGTGGTCCAGATCACCGGTTCCACCAGGGCGACGGACCGCCCCTACACGGCGATCTCCGAGGTGCGGTTCGCCGGCTGGCCGATCGGCTGAAAGGCGGCAGACGATGACGACCGGACGACCGCGATCGACCGAGACGACCCGCTACCTGTGCGCCGCCGCCTACCTCCACCGGCGGTTCGCGGACGACGTCATCACCAAGGTCCTGGAGGAGGAGCACCGCGCCGTCGCCCCCTCGTACGGCGTGGACATCGTCCCCGTGGTCCGTCACTGCCTGACGGCCCAGCGCCGGCGCCTGACCCGGGACGCCGTGCTCACCGGGCTGCTGCTGGTCGGCGGGCCGCTGCTCCTGCTCGCCGGCGGGTCGCTGCCCGGCGTCGGCCTGCGCCTGGCCGTCCTGGCCTGGGCGGTCATCTTCGTGGAGTCCTGCATCAACCGCTACGAGGCGCTGGTCCGGCTGCTGCGGAACCGCTTCAACCCGGACGCCGCCCAGCCGCCGCTCAGCCGCCGCCAGGCCAGGCTGGTCCGCGAGCTGGAACGCAACGAGGCCGGCAACGTGACCGTCTACAGCGGGTTCTCGCCGTTCGTGGGCTGCGGCCTGGCCGAGGACGGCTGGTCCTTCGCCCTCAACGTGGGCAAGGGCCGCCGCGACCTGCACGACGTCCGCGAGCCGATCCCCTTCGAGGTGGAGGAGCTCCACGACGAGGTGGTGTCGGCCCTGCGGGCCCTCGGCATGGACCAGCTCCGCATCGAGGACCGCCTGTACGTCAACGGGCAGGACATCCGTGACGACCGCCGCTTCCTGCCCAACCCGTTCGCCCGCCCGGGCGCGTGGGCCGACCCGGCCGTCGTCCGCCACTACCTGCGGTTCCCCACCCAGCGGGTCAGGCACTACACCTGCCTCCAGGTGGTCGACTGGCAGGGCGAGCTGGTCCTGTCGATCTTCTTCCGCTGCACCAAGGCCGGCGGCAACCTGTTCGTCGAGGCCAGCCGCTTCCTGCTGCCCCCGCTGCACGACCGCTACCACAAGGTCGACAACCTCCGCGCCACCCCCGACGTCGCCGGCGCGGCCGAGCTGGCCCTCCAGGCCACCGTCGGGACGGTGCCGGTGCTGCTGCTGGCGCCCTTCCATGTCGTGGGCCGGCTGCTGTCGCGGCTGACCGGATGGTTCAACCGCCTGTCCATGCGCCGCGCCATCAGGGCCAACCCGAGCTTCGACTACGGCGCCACCACCAGCATCCGCCAGACCGGCATGTCTCCCAGGTACCGGCGCTACTTCCAGCGGCTGGACCGGGAGATGTACGTCAAGATCGTCGAGCAGCGCCTCCTGGACGCGATCATCCAGTTCCTGGACGAGCACGACGTGGACGTCAGCGACCTGGTCGAGCGGCAGACGACCATCCTCAACAACGGCGTGATGCTGTCCGGCGGGTCGATCCAGGCCGAGAGCCTGGCCGTGGGCGCCGGGGCGCGCGCCAAGGCCAGCCAGGCGGCCAAGACCGTGAAGGCGGCGGCCACGAGCGCGGGCGCAAAGCCCTGACCACGGGAGGCAGCGCGATGGACCAGGGACGCAACGAAGGCATCTCGATGTCGGGAGGCAGGATCGAGGCCGGGGCGCTCGCCGTCGGCCGCGGCGCCAGGGCCACCAACGTCGTCGAGGCGGCCGGGCAGACGCTGACCGGACGCGGCCAGGCCGAGCTCGCCGACCGCCTCGCCGACCTGGTCCGGCAGCTGGAGGCGCACGCGTCGCGGCTCGACAACGCCGACGAGCTCCGGGAGACCACCGAGGCGGTCGCCACCGAGCTCGCCAAGGACAAGCCCAACCGGATCACCGTCACCGGCCTGCTCGACGGCCTGGCCAGGGGTGTCGGGTCGGTGGCCGGCCTGACCACCGCCGTCCAGGCCCTCGCCCAGGCGGCGATCGCCATCCTCTGACGCCAGGTGCTTCATGGTGGCGGGAACGGCCGCCTGATCCGTGTCGGGCCGAGCCAGGCGGCCAGGCGTCCGGCTTCGGCTCGATCATGCCGGCGGTCTCCGCGTCGACCGTCTCGAGCGGGCGCAGCGCGATCTCGCCGTACGGATGGCCTCGAGCTCGCCGAGCAGGCGCGCCGCCGCCTCGGGCCCGGTGCCGGCGTCGGCCAGCATCCCGATCGTCCGCCGGCGTTCCACCGCACCGACGGCGCGGGTTGCGGCGGCATGGATGACCGGCACGTCGTCGATCGCCGC
>DASUPQ010000205.1 GCA_036280995.1 Actinomycetota bacterium
TCGTGGCCGTGGCCTCCGGCGTCCTCCACGCCACGGGAATCCTGGTCGAACTCGGCCCGGTGACCGCGATGCAGCTTCACGTCGGCGCGGCGCTGCTCTCGATCCCGTTCGCGGTCTGGCACGTGCTGGCCCGGCGTGTCCGGCCGCGGCGGACCGATCTATCCCGACGGAGCCTGCTGCGGGCCGGGGCGGTGGTCGGCGGGGCCGGCCTCGCGTACATGGGCATCGAGGGGGTGGTCCGGGCCACCGCCCTGCCGGGCGCGGATCGCCGGTTCACCGGGTCCTACGAGCGGGGCTCGGGCCGGCCCAAGGACATGCCGGTCACGCAGTGGCTCGACGACGAGGTGCCCTGGCTCGACCCGGGGTCCTGGCGGCTCGAGGTCGCGTCGGCCGACGGCGTTCGGACGTGGACCCACGAGGAGGTGGCCGGCTTCACCGACCGGGTGCGGGCCACCCTCGATTGCACCGGGGGCTGGTACGCGGAGCAGGTGTGGGAGGGTGCGTGGTTGTGGCGGCTGCTGCCGGCGGTGGGCGAGGCCAGAAGTCTCAAGGTCGTGTCGGTCACCGGCTATCCGCGACGGTTCCCGGCCGCCGATCTGTCACGGCTGCTCCTGGCGACCAGGGTCGGCGGCCGTCCGCTCGATCCGGGCCACGGCTTCCCGGCTCGCCTGGTGGCCCCGGGGAGGCGGGGCTTCTGGTGGGTGAAATGGGTCGCTCGGGTCGAGGCGTCGCCGGTCCCGTGGTGGTGGCAGTGGCCCTTCCCGGTGACGTGAACCGGTGGCGCTAGACTCGGCGGCCGTGGCCCGGGAGCGGCTGGTCACCCCCACGTTCGTCCTGATCGCGCTGGCGACGCTGGCGTACTTCATCACGGTCAGCGTCGTGCTGCCGGTCCTTCCCCTGTACGTGCGAGGGCCGCTCGGGGGCGGCGACGTCTCGGTCGGGGTGGTCGTGGGCGCGTTCAGCGTGACGGCCCTGCTGATCAGGCCGTGGGCCGGTCGCCTGGCCGATCGGCGCGGGCGTCGCCTCCCGATGCTGATCGGGATCGGCATCGTGACGGTATCGCTGGCCGCCTACGTCGCCGCCGACTCGGTGCCGGCGCTCATCGCGTTGCGCCTCGTCACCGGCGTCGGCGAGGCGCTGTTCTTCACCGGAGCCGCCAGCGCCATCGCCGACCTGGCGCCTCACGACCGCCGGGGCGAGGCGATCAGCTTCTTCTCCCTGGCCCTCTGGACGGGCATCGCCGTCGGCCCCCCGATCGGCGAGGCGGTGCTCGGCGACGGCCGGTACGACCGGGTCTGGCTCGTCGCCGCTGCCCTGGGGCTCGTCGCCTGGCTGCTGACGTTGCGGGTCCGGGTGGCCCCGGTCCGCCCGCACCACGCCCCCTCTCGGCTGATCCACCGGAGCGCGCTGCTGCCGGGAACCGCCGTCCTGGCGAGCATCTGGGGGGCGGCCGGGTTCTTCGCCTTCGTCCCCCTGTATGCCCGCGAGCTGGGGTTGTCGGGGTCCGGCGGCGTGTTCGTGCTGTTCTCCAGCATCGTCGTGGCGATCAGGCTCGTCGGCGCTCGGCTGCCCGACACCCTCGGCCCGATGCGGGCGGCCCGGGCCTCCCTGGTCGTGTCGGCCGCGGGCCTGGCCCTGGCCGGGCTGTGGCGAACGGCGCCGGGCCTGTTCGCGGCCACGTCCGTCTACGCCGTGGGGCAGGCCCTGGCCTTCCCCGCGCTGATGGCCCTGGCGCTCCGGGGCACGTCGCCCGGCGAGCGTGGGGCCGCCATCGGGACGTTCACGGCGATGGTCGACGTCGGCTTCGGCATCGGCCCGGCCGCCCTGGGGTTCGTGGCCGCCGGGTTCGGCTACGGCGGCGTGTTCCTGATCGGCGCCGCGGTGGCCATCCTCGGGTTCGTCCTTCTCCTGACCCGATCCGGCGGGCGAGAGGCGGCGTGATGCCCGCCGGCCGGTACACGGTGCAGGACGGTTCGGGCCGGCCCGTGGGGACGGAGTCCTTTCGCTGCGCCCCCGGCCCGGCCGGATGGCGGTACTTCGCGGAGATCGAGACCTCGACGCCCGAGCCGCACCG
>DASUPQ010000206.1 GCA_036280995.1 Actinomycetota bacterium
TGTACGGCCGCCTGGAGGACGAGAAGCCGTTCAACACCGTGCGGCGGCTGGTCCAGCAGGAGGACTACGCCCTGCGGCTGATGCACGGCGCCGGGGTCCGCAGCCCGGAGCCGTTCGGGATCGTGGAGATCACCCCCGAGCGCGAGTACGTGGTGGTCACCGAGTTCTTCGACGACGCCCGGGAACTCGGCGACCTCGACGAGGTCGACGACGCCATCATCGACGACGGCCTGCGCATCATCCGCCGGCTGTGGGACGCCGGCCTCGCCCACCGCGACATCAAGCCGGCCAACCTGCTGGTCCGCGACGGCCGGGTCCACCTGATCGACGTGTTCTTCGCCGAGGTCCGGCCCAGCCCCTGGCGTCAGGCGGTCGACCTGGCCAACATGCTGCTGGTCCTGGCCACCCGGTCCAGCCCCGAGCAGGTCTACCGGCGGGCCCGGCTGCAGTTCAACGACGACGAGATCGCCGAGGCCTTCGCCGCCACCAGCGGCATCACCATGCCCTCCCAGCTGCGCCGGATGATGCGCGTCCAGGGCCGCGACCTCCACGCCGAGTTCCTCCAGCTGCTACCCGAGCTGCCACCCCCGATCGCCATCCAGCGCTGGAGCATCCGGCGGATCGGGCTGATGGCCGGGGTGGCCGCGCTCACCCTGCTGGTGCTGCTCATGGCCCTGGGCACCTTCGAGTCGGCGGGGCTGCTGTGAGGCGCCTGGCGCTGCTGGCTCTGGCCTGCCTGCTGCTGGCCGGCTGCGTCCGGCCGGGCGGCGCCGACTTCGCCCAGGCCCGCGAGCCGGCCTGCCGCTACCAGGGTCGGCAGGGGACGGCCCTGGTGGTCCTGATGGCCCAGGCGGTGCCGTCGGCCAGCCAGCTGCCCTGCGTCGAGCTGCTCCCGGCCGGCTGGAGCGTGAGCGACATCTTCGTCCGCAACGGGCGGGTGCGGTTCGCGCTGGACTCGGACCGGGTCGGCATGCACGCCGTGCAGGTGGTGCTGGAGCAGTTCTGCAGCATCGGCCCCGACGTCACCAGGGTGCCCTCCGACCACCCCGCCACCCGCAGCTACCAGGAGGTCATCTCCATCGACCCGGGCCGGCGCTACCAGGGCGCCGTCTACTACCTGTTCACGGGCGGCTGCGTCACCTACCGGCTCGACTTCCGCAGCGACGAGCAGGCCCGGCCGCTGGGGGAGGTCCTGGCCGCCCTCGGCTTCGTCACCCGGGACGCCCTGCGCGAGACGGTGGCCGACTTCACCGACGGCCGGGTGCCGCTCGACCCGCCCCCGGAGGCGGCCTCGTGAGCGGGCTCCCCAAGATGAAGACCCTGCCCCGCCATCCCGGCGACGCGCTCCGGCTGGTCGCCGGGGCGGCCATCCTGCTCGTCTGCCTCCTCACCGTCCGCCCCGACGAGGTCGGGGTGCTCGAGGAGGACCTGTTCCGGCTGGCCAACGACCTCCCGACGGCCCTGTTCCCGGCGTTCTGGGTGGTCATGCAGGCCGGCAACGTGCTCGCCGTCGGGGTCGCGGCCGCGGTCGTGGCCGCCACCCGGCGGTTCTGGCTGGCCTTCAACCTGGCCGTCACCGGCATCGGGGTGTGGCTGCTGGCCAAGTGGATCAAGGACGAGGTGGGCCGCGGCCGGCCGGCGGCCCTGCTCGACGACGTCCACATCCGCGGCGCCCAGGACAGCGGCCTCGGGTTCGTGTCCGGGCACGCCGCCGTGGCCGTGGCCATCGCCACCCTGATCGTCCCCTACCTGCCGCGGCGGCTCCGCTGGGCGGCGGTGCTGGTGGCCGCCCTGGTCTGCGTGTCGCGGCTGTACGTCGGGGTCCACCTGCCCCTGGACGTGGTCGGCGGGGCCGCCCTCGGCTGGGCGGCCGGGTCGCTGGTCCACCTGCTGCTGGGCGCCCCCGGGGGCCGGCCCTCGCCCGAGCGGGCGGCCAAGGCCCTGCGCGAGCAGGGGCTCCAGGTGACCGGGGTGGCCCCGCTGGGCGGGCGCGACGCCCGCCGCTCGGCCCGCTTCGAGGCCGTCGGCCCCGACGGCCAGCACCTGTTCGCCAAGCTCATCCCCCGCGAGCGGCGCGACGAGGACCTCCTCTACCGGCTCTGGCGGATGCTGGTCCGGCGCCGGGCCGAGCCGGGCCGCCGGGGCACCGGCCCGCCCCTCCAGCAGGTCGAGCACGAGGCCTACCTGGGGCTGCTCGCCGGCACGGCCGGGGTCCGCACCCCCCGGGTGGTCCTGGCCGGGCCGTACGGCAGCGGGGCCGGGCTGCTGGTGCAGCGGATGATCCCCGGCCGCTCCCTGGAGGAGGCCGACCCGGCGGCCGTCGGCGACGCCACCCTCGAGGACGCCTGGGCCGAGGTGGCCCGCCTCCACCAGGCCGGCATCGCCCACGGCGACCTGGGCCGCCACAGCGTGGTGGTCGACGAGGACGGCCGGCCCTGGCTGGTCGACTTCGACCACGCCACCGCCGTCGCCTCGGAACGGCTGCGCCAGGCCGACCTGGTCGAGCTGCTCGTCAGCCTGACCGCGCGCTTCGGGCCCGGACGGGCCGCCGCCACCGCCGTGGCCGCCCTCGGCTCCGCGCCGCTGGCCGCCGCCCTGGCCGCCGTCACCCCGGCCGCCCTCACCCGCACGACCCGGGAGGAGCTGTCCGACCACCCCGGCCTCTGGGACGACCTGGCCCGCCGGGTCGCCCCCGAAGCGGCCGAGGAGGGAGACGCCGCCGTCAGGCGTCGATCTTCTGACCCTTCCCGATGACGACCACGCCGCCGTCGGAGACCACGAACCGCTCGCGGTCCCGGTCCAGGTCGACGCCGATCCGGGCGCCCTCGGGGATCTGCACGTTCTTGTCGACGATGGCGTTGCGGACGACCGCGCCCCGGCCCACGTCGACGTCGTGCATCACCACCGACCCCTCGACCCGGGCGCCGGTGTGGACCCGCACCCCCGGCGACAGGATCGAGCGCCGCACCGTGCCGCCCGACACCACCACCCCGGCCGAGACCATCGAGTCGAGCGCCTGGCCGGTCCGCCCCTCGCCGTCCTCGAACACGAACTTGGCCGGGGGCAGGGGCTCGTGCCAGCTCAGGATCGGCCACTTGCGGTTGTAGAGGTTGAACACCGGGTGGACCGAGATCAGGTCCATGTGGGCCTCATAGTAGGCGTCCAGGGTGCCGACGTCCCGCCAGTAGCCGCGGTCCCGGTCGGTGGCCCCGGGCACCTCGTTGTCGGCGAAGTCGTAGACCTCGGCCTCGCCCCGCTCGACCATCATGGGGATGATGTTGCCGCCCAGGTCGTGCTCGGAGTCCTCGTCCTTGGCGTCCAGGGACACGGCCTTGATCAGGGTGTCGGCCCGGAACACGTAGTTGCCCATGGACGCGAACACCTGGTCGGGCGCGTCGGGCAGGCCCTGGGGGTCGCTCGGCTTCTCCCGGAAGGCGCTGATGCGGCGCCCGTCGGCGGCGGTCTCGATGACCCCGAACTGGTTGGCCTCGCCGATCGGCACCCGGATCCCGGCCACCGTCACCCCGGCGCCCGACGCGACGTGCTGCTCCACCATCTGGCGGGGGTCCATCCGGTAGACGTGGTCGGCCCCGAACACGATCACGTGCTCGGGGCGCTCGTCGTAGACCAGGTTGAGGCTCTGGAAGATCGCGTCCGCCGATCCCGCGAACCAGCGCGGCCCCCGCCGCATCTGCGCCGGCACCGGGGTCACGTAGTTGCCCAGCAGCGGCGACAGCCGCCAGCTGGTGGTGACGTGCCGGTCCAGGCTGTGGCTCTTGTACTGGGTCAGCACCGCGATCCGCATGTAGCCGCCGTTGACCAGGTTCGACAGCACGAAGTCGACCAGCCGGTAGTCCCCTCCGAACGCCACCGCCGGCTTGGCCCGGTCCAGCGTCAGCGGCGCCAGCCGCTTCCCCTCACCCCCGGCGAGGACGATCGTGAACACATCGGGGTTCGCCATGCCGAAAGCCTACCCGTACCGGGACGCGCGAATCTTCTCAGGCGGCCGGCTGGCCCTGTTCGTCGCCGTCGCTGGTGAGGGCCTTCTGGGCCGAGACCTCGATGCCGGCCTTGTCGAAGGCGACCTTGAGCCGGGCCCGGAGCTCGCGGGCGACCTTCCACTGCTCCAGGGGACGGGTCTTGGCGACCAGGCGGACGCGGATGCCGTCGGGACCGAGCTCCTCGACCCCCCAGACCTCGGGCTGCTCGAGGAGCTTGGCCGCCCAGTGCTCGTCCACGGACAGTTCGTGGGCGACCCGCTCGATCGTCCGGGTGGCGTCGTCGAGGTCGGTCGAGTAGGCGACCTCGACGTCGACCAGGGCCCGGGCCCAGCCCTGGGAGCGGTTGCCGACCCGGCGGATCTCGCCGTTGGGGATGTGCCAGAGGGTGCCGTTGACGTCCCGCAGCCGGGTGGTGCGCAGGCCGACGCCCTCGACCGTGCCGGTGGCCGGTCCGGCGTCGACCACGTCGCCGACCCCGTACTGGTCCTCCATCAGCATGAAGATGCCGGAGATGAAGTCGCGGACCAGGTTCTGGGAGCCGAACCCGACCGCGACCCCGACGATCCCGGCCCCGGCGATCAGGGGGCCGAGGTCGAGGCCGAGGGTGCCGAGCGCCATCAGCCCGGCCAGGGTCCAGATGCCGAAGGAGGCCACGC
>DASUPQ010000207.1 GCA_036280995.1 Actinomycetota bacterium
TTGTCAAGGGGGAAGCCGGGTCGTCATGCTGGGGTGAGGCAGCGCACGAGCCGGCGACCCACGGCTGTGGAGACGCCGATGCAAGATGACGCCGACTCCGGCATACCTGTGCTTCGTCGCTGATCGCCCAGGGCGCGAGCGTCAAGGCGGTCCAGGCTCAGCTTGGTCACGCCACGGCCAGCATCACCCTGGACACCTACGGGCACCGGTTCCCCTCCGAGATGGAGGCCCTGGGCGACCGCTTGGAGCAGGCCCGGACGGCCGCGCTGGCGAACCGGGAGCGGACCCAGCGCGGACCAGAGGTGGTCGCGCTCGGTGAACGCGCTGGCGGCTGAGGCGGAGGAGGTGGGATTCGAACCCACGGGGCCCTCTCGGGTCCGGCGACTTTCAAGGTCGCTGCCTTCGGCCGCTCGGCCACTCCTCCGAGCCGGAGTGTAGCGGGCCGCGGAGGCGGGGCCGTCAGCGGCGGTGGAGGCGCCGCCAGCCGGTTGGCGGGGGCGGCGGGGGCTTGCGGCGGCGGGCCAGGACGGCCAGGAGGGCGGTTCCCGCCGCGACCAGGCCGCCAAGGGCGGCGGCGACCCAGCGGCCCCTGCGGCCGCCCGGGACCACGGTGGTCAGCTCGCGCCGGGCCTCGAGCACCCGGTCGCGCTGCTCCATGCGGCGGCCCAGCTCGATCAGGGTGTCGTCGTCGATCAGGTCCTCGATGGCGGTCAGGACGGCCGCGTCCTCGTCGTCCAGGTGGGTCCGGACCCGCTCGGTGAGCACGGTCAGCTTGGCCTCGCCGGTGTCGTCCCTGGGCCCGGTGTCGGCCAGCTCCCGGCCCAGCCGCTCGATCAGCCGGTGCTGCTCGAGCGCCCGCTCCAACGGGGCCAGGTCGACCCCGGCCCGGCGCGCCCGCTCCCGGTAGATCGCGTAGAGGATCGGCTCCTCCTGGTCGACGTGGTGGCGGAGCGCGGCCCGGAGCTGGCCGAGGAGGGCGGCGCGCTCGTCGCCGGCGTCCTGCCCGAGCCGCTCGCACCGCTCCAGCAGCCCCTCGAGCCTCCGGTGCTCGTCCCTGACCAGGGTCAGCGCGTCCATACAGGAAGGTTGCACCGCTGCCGGGTCCGTCAAACCGGCTCGGCCGGGGCTAGCCTTCCTCCTCCCGCCCTTTCGGCCCTGGCGGAGGGTCGCCACGGCGGCGGGCGGCCGCCAGCACCCTGGCCGCCTCCCGGGTCCGGTCACGCGGCACCCAAACCCGGTTCCCGCTCACCCCGGCCAGGTGCGCCATCCGGTCCAGCAACCGCCCCCACCACTCCGGCCGCCCCGGGTCGGGCTCGCCGCTGGAGGGGATGCCGGCCTCGGCCAGCACCTCCCGCACCCTGGAAGCCAGCGCCGGGCTCCGGAAGTTCCCCAGCCGCCGTCTCGGCGTCCCCGGCGGCATGCTCCCCGACCCCTCGTCCATCCCCGGATCATCCCACCCGCCGCTTGGGCCGCCGCCCAGGGTTGCCTACAATGTTCCCCGCCCAGGCAGCCAGCTTGGGAAATCAGGAGGCATCGCCTAGTCTGGTCTATGGCGCCCGCCTGCTAAGCGGGTTTGGGGTTCATCCCCCATCGTGCGTTCGAATCGCACTGCCTCCGCCAAGCGCCGCTAGCTCAACGGATAGAGCACCAGACTACGGATCTGGCGGTTGGGGGTTCGAATCCCTCGCGGCGCGCACCATCAGCCCAGGTCAGAAGCTACGTTTGCGCATTCTGGTGCAGATCTGCGTCCGGTCCAGACGGATCTGGTCGGATCCAGTCTGGTCTAGTGGATGATCAGGTCCGCGGGAGACCCAGGTCGCAACTCGCCGAGTACGAGGCCAGATTCGGCGTTCCTCCGACCGGCTGGCCGATGCTTCGTCCATCTTGTCGAGACTCAAGAGTTCCTGGACTGGTCGGCGCTTTACAGCGCCTATGGCTGCGTCGACCAGTTCCCAGCGCAAGCCTGCCTCGCGCCGACGTACTCCCTAGGTGGGTCCGGAGCCTCGACGACTACTGGAGTTGGTTCGCGGAGGAGCTGACTACAGCGGTGGCCGCCCCGAGCCCGAGTCGGTTCAGGTCCCGCTGGGCACGGGGAGCTGACGCACATTCCCCGCCCCGCTTCGCTACCACCACTTTGATCATCCAGCTGATCATCCAGAGGATCCAACGTGAGCAGGCCAGATTCATTTGGAGCCGAGTAGGTCGGCCATGGTCGCGCGTCTCGTCGCCTGCAATACTCGCGATGTGGCAGGGCCGGTGCTTCTCGAACGCGACCGCGAGCTCGCCGAGCTCGCCCAGGCCGCACGCGAGGCGGCGGCCGGCGAGGGTGGGCTGGTGCTCGTCTCCGGCGAGGCCGGCATCGGCAAGTCGAGCCTGGTCCGGGCGGTCCGGGGGCTGCTGCCAGCCGAGGCGCGCCTGCTGGTCG
>DASUPQ010000208.1 GCA_036280995.1 Actinomycetota bacterium
TCGTCGCCCCGCTGCTGCTGGTGGCCACCGTGGTGCTGTCGTTCGCGGCCGCGCTCGGCGTGAGCACCCTGGTCTTCGAGAACGTCTTCGGGTTCGCCGGGGCCGACCCCTCGTTCCCGCTGTGGACGTTCGTGTTCCTGGTCGCCCTCGGCACCGACTACAACATCTTCCTCATGACCCGGGTCCACGAGGAGAGCCGCCGCCACGGGACGCGGCGGGGCGCGCTGATCGGCCTGGCCGCCACCGGCGGGGTGATCACCTCCGCGGGCGTGGTCCTTGCCGGGACGTTCGCCGCCCTCGGCACCCTGCCGCTGGTGTTCGTCACCGAGATCGGCTTCGCGGTCGCCTTCGGGGTGCTGCTGGACACCTTCGTGGTCCGCTCGGTGCTCGTCACCGCGCTCAACCTCGACGTCGGCCGACGGATCTGGTGGCCCAGCCGCCTGTCCCGCGACGAGGACGTCGACCTCGACGAGCTCGTCCGGGAGGAGCCGGCGGCCCTGACCCGCTGACCTTCGGCGCCGGCCTCACAGGTAGGCGTGCTGGCGCAGCCAGCGCATGGCGACCGCGCCCCAGACCGGGGGGATGAAGTAGGTGACCATCCGGAAGGCGATCGCGGTGGACATCGCGGGGGCGTTGGCCACACCAAGGGCGACCAGCCCGGCCGTGTAGGCGGCCTCGGCGACGCCCATGCCGCCGGGCACGGGCATGAACCCGGCGAACAGGCTCGCCAGGGTGTTCACCAGGATCAGCTCGGCCAGGGTGGCGTGGTGCCCGAACGCCCGCAGGCAGAGGCCGAGGATGACGGCCTGGAGCAGCTGCGCTGCCAGGTTGCCGGCGAAGATCATCACGACCTTGGACGGCGAGCGCAGGACCCGCAGCGCCGTGGCAGCCGACGAGGCCTGGGCACGGAGCATCTCGCGGTACCTGGGGACGGCCTCCCGGACCGCACGCCGGTACCTGGGCACGGCCAGCGTGGCGAGCAGGCCGAGCACGACCAGGACCGCGGCCAGGATCAGCAGCCGGTGGCCGCCGGACTCCGACGAGTCACTCGTCGAGGACGTGGCCGTGACGTCGCCGCCCCCCAGGTCCAGGGAGGCCAGCCCGGACAGGCTGGTCACCAGGACCAGCAGGACCTGGGTGATGAACCCGCAGACGCTGGCGATCACGCCGATGGAGAGCGCGGCGCCGCCCTCGATGCCGTTGCGCCCGAAGAAGCGCACGTCGAGGGCGAGCCGGGCCGCCGAGCTCGGCACGGCCAGGGCGATGAACTGGATGGCGTACTCGAGCATGAGGACGGGCCCGAACCGGAGCGGCCGGAACGAGGCGCCGAGGGTGGCCACGGTCTGGGCCACCGGGATGACCGGTGAGAGCAGTGTCGCGGCGGCCAGCCAGCCGAGGTCCGCCCCCTTGAACTCGTCGACCAGGTTGTCCAGCCCGACGTTGGCCACCGCGGAGATCATCGCGTAGGCGACCAGCGCGATCAGGACCACGATGCCGATCGACCGGAGCGACACCCGCCGCAGCTGCGCCAGCTTCGGAAGCTCGACGCCCGAGGCGTCGGCGCAGGCCTTCCGCAGGTCGTCGAGGTCCCAGTCCTGCTCCTTGACCGCGCGCCGGGTCGGCCGCTCCAGCGCCGCCGGCTGCACCAGGGGGAGCACCCGCGCGAGGGCGTCGCTGCCCAGCGCGGCCAGTGCGGCCGCGGCGGCGCGTTCCGGCCCCGCCGCCAGCGCGGTCGCGACCAGGATCCGTGACCGGTCGGCCGCGACGTCGGCGTCGTCGGCCGCCGCCTCCGCGCCCCCGAAGTCGCCGAAGGCCGGTGTCCCGTCGGGCCGGACCACGATGCGGCCGCCGTCGAGCCGCCGATGCGCGACCCCCAGGGCGTGGAGCCGCCCGGCGTTGGCCCAGATGCCCCCCAGGAGCTCGTCGTCGACCTCGCCGGGGTCGAGCGTGCGCAGCGGGCGGCCGGTGATCTCGGTCACGAGCAGGGCGTCGCGCTGGGACGCCATCCCGGCCGCCACCACCGGGAGCACCGCGACGCCGGCCCGCTCGGCCAGCAGGGTGACGAACGCCTCGTGCTCGACCTGCTGGCGGCGGCCCAGCGCGAGGTGCGGCCCGTCGTCCCGGTACCACAGCGAGGACCAGACGGAGGCGAGCAGCTGGCCGTCCCAGGCGTCCCGGCCGTAGATCTTGACCAGCAGGGAGCGCCCGTCCGTCGCCTCGGCAAAGGCGACGGCCACGCCACGGGGCTCCAGCGGCGCCTGGCGGAGCCTGGTCGCGTCGACGCCCAGCTCGGCCAGGGCACCGCCGACCTGGTCGAGGGTGAGCCGGCCCGCCGGGGAGCCGAACAGCAGGTGGACGATGGCGGCCGACCCGATCCCGACGGCGAAGGCCACGATCATCCCGATGGGGAGGCTGGTTCCCAGCGCGACCCCGCCCAGCCCCCCGATCCCGACCACCCACCACCCCACGTAGCGGAACGGCCGCGCCAGGTACGGCGAGGCGGCGACGACCACCGCCGTGGCCAGCGCCAGCCGCACCGCCAGGTAGACCGGGGGCGAGCCGGAGGCGGCGATCGCCCCGACGCTGTCCGACCAGTCGGTCCCGGCCAGCGATCCGGCGACCAGCGCGAACCCGACGGCGAGGGCGCCCCCCAGCAGCTCGTCGAGGAGCAGCCGCTTGCGCCCGCGCGCGAGGAGCACGATGGCGACGAGCACCAGCGACCAGAGGAGCAGCAGGTCGTAGGAGATCTCCCAGAACCATCCGAAGAGCCCGGGAAGCCCCTGGACCAGGTCGGTGACGAGGGAGTCGAGCGAGGTTGGCCCGGGCGCCGGGAAGGTCAGCGTGACCACCGTGGCCACGGCGAGCACGAGGAGCACCACGTCGACGGGACGCCTGGACCGCGGGGCGTCACTGGCCGACGAGAACACCCGGATGTCGCGGCGCCACGCGTGACCGCCCGGCTCGGCCGGGCGCTCGGGACCCGGCGGCGCGACGGCAGGTTCTCGCTGCGTCTCCGTGTCCTGCTCTCCTCCCCACCGGCCAGGACGAACCTGGCCACTCGAGGTGGAGCCTATGCCACGCCCGACCTCCCGTCAGGGTTCACCCTCTCAGGGTGAGGCGGTCGTCCCCGGTCGGTGCCAGGATCACGCCGACAGCGACCCCGGACTACGGGAGTGGGACATGACCGAGCAGACGCCGTCGGGGTACCGGCAGGCCCGAGGCCAGCAGACCACCAGCTGGGCGGTCGGGTTCATCCTGTTCGCCGCCATCATGATGATCATGACCGGCTTCTTCCAGGTCCTGGCCGGCCTGGTGGCCATCTTCGAGAACGAGTTCTACGTCGCCACCCGCAACTACCTCTTCCAGTTCGACGCCACCAGCTGGGGCTGGATCCACCTGCTGGTCGGCCTCCTGGTCGCCTTCGCCGGCTGGAGCCTGCTGTCGGGCCGCACCTGGGCCCGGGCGCTCGCCATCACCCTGGCCGTGCTCAGCGCCGTGGCCAACTTCCTGTTCATCCCCTACTACCCGTTCTGGTCGCTGCTCATCATCGCCCTCGACGTCTTCGTCATCTGGGCCATCGCCGCCCACGGCGGCGAACTCCGGGGCTCCGGGGTCTGAGGGTCAGCCTGTGCAATGAGCCAAGGAACCGTGAGGTGACCAAGCAGACTCCAGATGCCACGTTCACGCGCCTCCGGGAGTCGCGCCAGGCGTCTGCCGAGAGGTCCACCTCCTGGTCGCCGAGGACCGGGAGGACCTGATCCCCGAGGCGATCTCCGCCTACGCCGACGAGGCGCTGCGCGAGATCACCGCCGGTAGCGACAAGGCGGCCTGGCCCAGCGGACCAAGAGCGACACCTGGCTGGCCGGCGAACTCGTCACCGGGGTCCACTCGTACGTGACGACCGACCGGCGGATCACCTTCTGCTAGCGCTGAGCGGGGCGGGCCGGGCCACGGCGGCGTCGCGCCACAGCTCGACCCCGGCCAGCTGCTCGGGCGGGCGGCCGAGCAGGTCGGTGAGGAAGCCGGCCATGGCCCGGCGGTTCGGCATCGGGCCCAGGACCACGGAGGCGACCCGCCAGCGGGCGAGGTCGGCGGCGATCCACCGGCGCAGCGCCGGGGTCAGGGCGGGCGGCCGCCCCGCCGGATGCGGTCGAGGACCCGGGAGGTGGTGGTCGGGGGCGCCTCGCGCAGCGTGCCACCGTCCGGACCGGGGCCGACGAAGTAGCCGCCGGGCATCTTGAACCACATGCCCGCCTGGGCCTGCCAGAGCATCGCCTGGTTGTCCCGTCCCTTCCGGGGAAACGGGACCACCAGGGCGACCCCGTCCCGCGGGAGCGTGGTCACCGCCGCGCCGGTGAAGAACTCTGGCGTGGCCACCGGCGCGGACGAAAGGGGCGCGGACGGGACCAGGAAGGCGAGCGCCAGGACGGCGGCGGCGACGGCCAGGAGGCGGCGGCGCCAGCCGCCGCCCCACAGGTCCTCCAGCGCCACCGCCAGCAGCAGCCCGGCGAACAGGGCGGTGAACAGGGCCAGGCGGGCCGGCACCATGTGCCACAGCACCGGCAGCGACTCGACCACCGTCCAGGGCAGCGGGACGGGGGAGACGAGCCCGCCGACCCGCAGCCGCGACCCGAGCGACAGGACCATGCAGACCACCAGCATGGCGGCGCCGACCCGCACCACCGGGCTCCGCCGCCGGGCGGCGACCAGGGCGACCACGAACAGCAGGGGGATGCCCAGGTAGGTCTCCTTGGTGCCCGTGAACTGGTCGCTGAGGCGGACGGCGGCCTCGGGGGCGATCGCCGACAGCCGGCTCGGCGTCACCAGGGCCAGCAGGTCGCTGGAGCCGCGCACCTCCTCGGTGATGTCGGCGTGGACCCGCGCCGGGCCGGCGATCTGCGCCCGCAGCGGCCACGCGACCAGCACCTCGAACACGACCACGCTCACGGCCAGGGCGGTCGCGGCGTACAGCCCCTTGTCCCGCAGCGAGTGCCGGTTGGCCGCCAGCAGCAGGACGAGCAGCACCAGGCCGAGCAGCACCATCCCGGCGAACACCTCGGCGCCGGTCAGCAGCTGCGCGGCCGCGACCACGCCGAGGCCCACCCCGAGCCAGACCGGCGACCCGCGCTGGCGGTCGAGGATCTCGTCGAGCAGGACGAACAGCCACGGCAGGAGGAAGATCAGGATCAGGTTGGGGTGGTGGGAGTGCCCGACCATCGCCGGCGAGAAGCCGTAGACCAGCCCGCCGCAGGCGGCCGCGCCGTGGCTGGGCACGTAGCGGTGGATCGCCAGATAGGCGCTCCAGGCCGAGAGGCCGTAGGCCAGGGTGACGAGCACGTTGAAGGTCAGCACCGGCCCGAGGAGCAGGGTCAGCGGCGACAGCAGCAGGCCGGGCAGCGGCACCCAGGTGTTCCACATCAGGTTGATGCCGTCGGGATGGTTGAGGTAGTCGCTGACCAGGGGCGAGATGCGGCGCCCGGCCGCGAACGTCGTCCAGCGCAGGAACCAGGCGAAGAGCCCGGGGTCGCCGACGCCGCCCCCCAGCGTCCGGGTCGCCGGCGAGGTCCAGACCGACGCGAGCAGCAGCACGGCCAGCCCCAGGAACCCCAGCAGCACGAGCAGCTGGACGCGGACGGTCCGCACCCGGCCGAGCAGGACGGGCCAGGCCGGGCGCTCGGCCGGGGAGCCGGCGTGGAGCGCGGCCGGCTCGGACGCGAGTCTGAATGTGCCGGCTTTTCGCACTTCTCCGACCTAGGTTTTAGGAACTTCGGACATTGCGGGTTGTTCCGGCTTCTAGGAGATGTTACGCTTTCTGCCGAGCCAGGAGAGCGAAATCAGTCGGACATAATTTCCTCGGCGTCTTTCGCCGTGGAAATGCTTCCTGTCGCCCCTAGCCAGAAGACCCGGGGGGGCGGTCTGCGACTTCGACCTGCCTGGTGCGGGGATGTGCGGCTCTCCGTCGTTCACGAAGTCGGAGCCGAGGAGGTCGAGCCTGGCGAGCTGCGCTTTGGAACCGTACCCCTACCCGGGACCGCCCTCGAGAGGCGACGTCTCTCGACGAGCAAGGAGCTAGCCCATGGTACTGGCGTTCAAGACCGCCACGGTGACGATCCCGCAGACGAACGGGCCGATCACCATCAACGACGATGTGGCCTTCCCGAGGAGGATCCGAGACAAGAACGCCGAGG
>DASUPQ010000209.1 GCA_036280995.1 Actinomycetota bacterium
ACCCGGGGAACGACGACAGATTCGGGGTGGGCGCAGGCTTGCGGACGGCGGGGCAACGGCGCGGAGGATCCGGGCTTGCGGAGGGCTATGGGGTGAGGGCGCGGACCGCACCGGTTACGGTCGGGACGACGGTGAGCAGGACAAAGGCCGGGAGGAAGCAGAGAACCAAGGGGAATGCGAGGCGGACGGCGGCCCGGCCGGCTTCGGCCTCGGCCTGGAGCCGGGCTCGGCTGCGGAGGGCTTCGGCCCTGGCGGCCAGGGCCTCGGCCGGTGGGGCGCCCCAGCGCTCGGCCGCGTCGAGGGCGGCCGCCGCCGCGCGTAGTTCGTCGAGCCCCGACCGCTCGGCGGCCGCATGGAGCGCGGCGGCCGGCGTTCCACCGAGGCGCAGGACGGCGGCGGCCAGGTCCAGATCCTCACTGAGGGACTCCGGGGCGCGGTCGGCGACCCGGAGCACGGCCTTGTGGGGGTTGAGGCCGGCCAGCAGGGCCGCGCCGAGCAGGTCGAGGACCACCGGAGCCGACGTCCGCCGGACGGCCAGCCGCCGGGCGGTCCTGCGGCGCCCTACGGCCCAGATGAAGGCAGGCCGGGCGGCGGCCGCGAGCACCGCGACGATGGCCAGCTCCGGGAAGCCCGTGGTCCCCAGGGAGCCGAGCATCACCCCGGCGCCGGCGCCGGCGACCAGTCGGCGGAGCCGCCGGCCGTCACGCGGGGGCCTTCGGGTGTCGAGCCCCCGTCCGGGTCTCCGCGGGGTCATGGTGCTGGACCTCGAACGATGTGGGCGGCCCAGCAGATGCCGAGCAGCTCCAGGACCGTCGCCGCCGTCAGGGTCGCCCAGCCGGCGGGTTCGCGGATCAGGAACGCGGCATCCGAGGGCGAGGTCAGGGCGACGATGCCGAGGAAGGCCGGGGCCATCGCGGCCACGACGCGGGCCGACAGGCGGGCCTGTGCGGTGGCGGCCAGCACCGCCTGTCTGGACCGGACGCGGTCGGTGGCCGCGATGGCCAAGCCCGCCAGCACCGGGCCGGGCGGGGCGCCGGTCGTCTCGGCGAGGTCGAGCGCCTCTCCGGCGAGCTCGAGCTCGCTCAGCCGCTCAGCCTTCGCCGCCGCGGCCAGCGCCTGGCCCGCTCCCGCGCCGAGCTCGGCCGCACGGATCGCCTGGCCGAGGACGTCGCTCAGGGCCGAGGGTGTCCCCTCGGCGGCCGCCTGCAGAGCTCTACGGGGATTGATCCCGGCGGCCACGGTCGCACGGAGCACGTCGACGACCTCCGGAACCGCCTCCTCCATCTCGCGCCGCCGCGCCGCCGCCCGCCCTGGCATGGAGATGCGGGTGCGCACCCTGCCAGTGGCTGAGCTACGGCCCAAGCCGGCGTTGCTGGCGGTAGCGGCTGTGCTGGTGGCGGTGGGGCCTGCCGACCTCCGAGGAGTCGATGGGCGATCAGAATTCGCCACGATCGGCGAGGTGCTCGAATACGCTGGCCGATCCAACAACGCTGACTGCCGGCGCCGTTTCGGGGACCGACGTCTCCAGCTACGGCTACTGCCCGGGAACCACCGCCGGCCCCGACGCGACCGCCGTTCCAGAAAGGACTCGGACACCAACCTCGCCCCGCGGCTCCAGAGCAACCCGCCGTCCAGACCGCGCCCGTGCGTCCGGAACGACCCGCCGTCCAGGCCTCGTCCGCGCCTCCCGAACGAGCCGAGCGCTCGGAACGCGACGGCAACGGCGAGCACGGCCAGGAGCGCGTCGACGGCGATGACCGGTGGCGTGGTCATCGGGTGTGGGTCCGGGGGCAGAGGACGCGGACGCTGCCGCCGGGGTGGGTGGGCTCGAACACGGGGAGGACCGAAGGGTCGAGGCGGTCGGCCCAGCGGGGGACGTGGCCGGTCGCGGAGAGGCCGGTGGCCGGATCGGCGGTGCGGAGGGGGACGGCCCGGGCGCGGCCGTCTGGGGTGGTGAGGAGCTCGGCGACGACGGTGACGCGGCGGCCGGGGCGGGCGGCGGGGGTGCGCTCCAGGTGGACGACCGCGCCGATGCCGCCGCCGACGAGGCGGCGGACGACGTCGAGGCCGGCGCCTGGTGCGGTCAGGGCCATGGCTTCGAGACGGGCGGGTACCTCCTCGGGGCCGCCGGCGTGGAGGGTGGTCATGAGACCGCGGTGGCCGGTGTTGGCGGCCTGCAGCATGTCCAGCACCTCGGGGCCGCGGACCTCGCCGACGACGATGCGGTCGGGGCGCATGCGGAGGGCGTTGCGGACCAGCTCGCGCAGCGGCACCTCGCCCCGGCCCTCCACGTTGGGGGGTCGCGCCTCGAGCCGGACGACGTGGGGGCCGGGAAGCCGCAGCTCGGCGAGGTCCTCGACGGTGACTACCCGTTCGCGTGCCGGGATGGCGGCGGCGAGGACGTTGAGCAGGGTCGTCTTGCCGGTGCCGGTGGCGCCCGACACGGCGATGGCGATCCCGGCGGCGACCATGGCCTCCAGCAGCCGGGCCGTGGCGAGGTCGAGGGCGTCCCGCTCGATCAGGTCGCGGAGCTGGAGCCGCCGCCGGGCGAAGCTGCGGATGGTGACGACCGGGCCGTCGGGGGCGAGCGGAGGCAGCACGGCATGGAGCCGCTCCCCACCCGGGAGGCGGGCGTCGACCCAGGGACGGGACTCGTCCACGCGGAGCCCGAGCGGGGCGACCACGCGCTGCACCAGGGCGGCCACGGCGGCGGCCGAGGCGAAGCGGACGGCGGCCCGTTCGACGACGCCCGCCCGCTCCACCCACACCTCGGCGGGGCCGTTGACCATGACGTCGGTCACCAGCGGGTCGGCGAGCAGCGGTGCCAGCGGGCCGAGGCCGGTCAGCTCGTCGGCGATCGAGCGAACGACCGCCGTGAGGTCGGGGGCGGGGAGCTGGACGCCGTCCTCGTCGAGGGCGTCGGCCACCGCCGCCCGGAGGCCGGCGACGTCGCTGGCGACCGCGCCGGTCGCGGCCAGCCGGCGCTGGACCCGCTGGACCAGCCCCGGGGGCACCCCGCCGGCCATACCGACCCTGCTGGCCGCGGCCGCGATGGTCGAGGCGCCGGTCCCGGCCGCACCGGCGCCAGCGCCGGGCCATGGCCTGGTGCCGGCCGGACCGACGCCGGCACCCGCCTCGGCGTCGGACCACGGCCTGGGCCCGCGGGCGCGGTGGTCGGGGAGGTGGGTCCGGGGGGTCATGTGGACATCGCCGTGAACGGGACCACGCGGTTCGCCAGGGCCACCATGGCCTGGACCGCGGGGAGGTCGTGGCGGTCGAGGAGCAGGACGCCGTCCTCGGCGGCGGCGGCCAGTTCGGGGGCGGCGGCCGGGATCAGGGCCCAGAGCTGGTCGCCGAGGACGGCGCGGACCTCGCGGGGAGCGAGGGGAGCTCGCGGCCGGACACCGGTGACGACGGCGCCGGCGGCGTCGGGGTCGCGACCGGCCGCCGTCCAGGCGCCCAGGGCCGCCTGGAGGGCGCGGACGCCGGCCGTCTCGCAGCGAGCGATGGCGACCAGGGCGTCGGCCTGGGACAGGGCCGCCTGGACGGCCGGTCCGTCCGTGGCGGGGAGATCGACCACGACCAAGCGGTAGGTGGCCCTGACGACCTCGAGGACGCTCCAGACGACCGGCGGCCCGGGCGGAGGTTCGGCGGCGCCGTCCGGGAGGCCGGCGAGCGGCAGCACGGACAGGCCGGCCCACGGCTCGGCCAGCGTCCCCGTGAGCGCGGCCGGGTCGAGGTCGCCGACCCGGACGTCACGGTCCGCCGAACCGGCGTCCAACCCGACCCCGGCGTCGCGGTCCGCCGGACCGGGGCCCACCTCGCCGGGCTGGTCACCGGCCAGTGCCCGGGTGGGCGGGCTGGACGTGCCGGCGGCGCCCGGGGCCGTGCCGGGTGCCGGGAACAGGCTGGACCAGGTGGGGGCCGCGCCCAGGTCGAGGCGGAAGGCGAGGCCGCCGGACAGGTCAAGGAGGAGGACCGGGGCGGGGCCCCAGCGGGCCCAGGCGGCGGCCAGGTGGACGGCCACGGTGGTGGTGCCGACGCCGCCCTGGACGCCGCGGAGGGCGACGACCAGGCCGGTGGGGCCGCCGGCGGGACCGGGCCGGGCGAAGGCGGCGACCCGGGCGAGCTCGCCTGGCAGGTCGGCGACCCCGTCGGGCCAGGTGAGCAGACTGCGGGCGCCCGCGGCGAGCGCGGCCCGGACGTCGGCTGGGCGGTCGTCGTCGCCGACGGCGACCAATGGGGTCCGGCAGTCGGCTGGCAGGTGGGCGAGCGCGTCGCAGCCGACCAGGGCGACCGAGGGCTCGGCGGCGACGGCCGCGGCCAGGCCGGCGGGGCTCGGGTCGGCCATGAGGACCTGCCAGCCGGCAACGGCCTCGACCGCGTGCCGCAGGGAGTCGGCGGTGCCGGGGTCGTCGTGGGCGATGACGGCCAGCGGGGGCATCGGCGGGACGGGGACGAGGGCCACGGGCATCCTCCCGGCGCCTGGGGTTCGGGCTCGGCGGGCCGGATGCGGCGCTCGGCCGGTCCGGCGCCGGGAAGGATGGCCGGGCGGGACACCAGGGGGAAGACGCTCCCGCCAGAATGTGCATAACTCCCGCAGGTTCCCGGCGGGGCGGCGACGGGGAGGGCCGCCGGAACGCCGGGACCGGGCAACTGGGATACGCCAGGGCCAGCGGCGAGACCGGGACCAGCGGCGGGACCGGGCCGTGCACGGGTGTGGATACGCGCGTTTCGGGACCCGGTGGGCCGAGTAAGCTTCCGGGGAACACGAACTGCCGCAGGGAGGCGGATTGCATGGCCGAGAGCAGTCCCGCGATCGAAAACCTCTTCTCCGAGGGGCGGTCCTTCCCCCCGCCGGACGATTTCAAGGCCGACGCGCTGGTCACCGACCAGTCACTGCACGAGCGGGCGGCACGGGACCTGGAGGGGTTCTGGGCCGAGGAGGCCGAACGGCTGCGCTGGATGAAGCCATGGGACCAGGTGCTCGAGTGGAACCTGCCCTTCGCCAAGTGGTTCGTCGGCGGGCAGCTGAACGTCTCGGACAACTGCCTCGACCGCCACGTCGAGGCCGGCGGCGGCGACAAGGTCGCCTACCACTGGGAGGGTGAGCCGGGCGACACCCGGACCATCACCTACGAGGAGCTGCGCGACGACGTCGCCCGGTTCGCCAACGCGCTCAAGTCGATCGGCGTGCGGCGGGGCGACCGGGTCAACATCTACATGGGCATGGTCCCCGAGCTGCCGGTGGCGATGCTCGCCTGCGCCCGGCTGGGCGCGGCCCACTCGGTGGTGTTCGGAGGGTTCTCCGCCGACGCGCTGCGGGACCGGATCAACGACGCCGAGGCCAAGGTCCTGATCACCCAGGACGAGGGGTGGCGGGCCGGCAAGGTGGTGCCGCTCAAGCAGAACGCCGACGACGCGGTCGCCGACACGCCCAGCATCGAGAAGGTCGTGGTGCTGCGGCGGACCGGCAACGACGTCCCCTGGACCGAGGGCCGCGACGTCTGGTGGCACGACCTGGCGGAGGGGCAGTCGACCGACTGCCCACCCGAGGCGATGGACGCCGAGGACCTGCTCTACCTGCTCTACACCTCGGGGACCACGGCCAAGCCCAAGGGGATCATGCACACCACCGGCGGCTACCTGACCGGGGTGGCGACCACCCACCGGCTGGTGTTCGACCTGCATCCCGACACCGACGTGTACTGGTGCGCGGCCGACATCGGCTGGGTCACCGGCCACTCCTACATCGTCTACGCCCCGCTGGCCAACCACGCCACCAGCATCCTCTACGAGGGCGCGCCCAACTTCCCCGACAAGGACCGCTGGTGGGAGATCATCGAGAAGTACAAGGTCACGATCCTCTACACGGCGCCGACGGCCATCCGCACGTTCATGAAGTGGGGCACCGACTGGCCCGAGAAGCACGACCTCTCCAGCC
>DASUPQ010000210.1 GCA_036280995.1 Actinomycetota bacterium
GCATGACGAGGTTCAGGTCGCCCGTCAGATTCGCGTTCAAGATCTCGACGCAACAGTCGCTCTTTCACGGCGCGGGGTTGTCCGGGTGGTCGCCGGCCTTGCTGTCTTTCATGAGGGCCTGCGCCGCGGCGGCCAGGGAACGGCCGGTGGCCGCGGCCCGCCGCCGCAGTTCCTGAGCCGCGGCGTCCGGTGGCAGACCGTGGTCGATCAACCACCCGACGGCCCGGTGGACGGCGGCGGCCTGCGCCGGGTCGGTCGCCGCGGACGGTCCCGGGGTGACGTCACCGCCCAGCAGATGCCGGTCCACCAGCACCTCATCGGCCAACCCGAACAGTCGCCGGGCGTCCGCGGCCAACTCGGCGAACGCGTGAACCTTCCGGGCGTAGAACACCATCATGCTGCCCGCCCCGGCACCGGCACCGGCCGACGGGGGCAACCGCACCTGCAGCGACGAGCGGACCGCCCGCATGGCGCGGGGCTCGATGGTGGTCAGGGTGATCGGTTCCCCGGCCAGCCGCACGGTGACGGTCAGACCGAGGAACGAGGGGACCGCGCCGGTCAAGTCGTCGATCAGCACGGCCAGGATCGCCTGCAGGTGTTGACCGTCGCTCGGGATGACGACGACCGGGGTGGGCATCGTCATCGGGGTTGCCGATGACGATGGGGCGACGGTTGCGGGTTTGATCTTCGTGGTGGGCATCGTCAGTGTGACGAGCATCGGAAATGGACAACGGCCCTCCCGCCGAGTGTCCAGGAAGACCGATGCGGGAGGGCCGTGCTCGGATGCACGGAGGCACCCGTTGATCACGGTAGAGGTGGATCAGGTTCTGGTCGAGTCCCGGTTGGCGGCAGGTGGGGTGTCCTGCCCGACATGCCGGGGCGTGCTCGCGCCGTGGGGGTGGGCCCGGCCGCGTGGGGTTCGTGGCGTCGGTGAGCTGCGGCCCCGGCGGGCCCGCTGTTCGTCGTGCCTGATCACGCACGTGTTGCTGCCGGTCACGGTGCTGCTGCGGCGGGCCGACGCGGCCGCGGTGATCTGGGCCGCTCTGGTGGCGCGGGCGGCCGGGCGGGGGCACCGCACGATCGCCTTCCTGCTGGGGGTGCCGGCGTCCACGGTGCGGGGGTGGCTGCGCCGGATGCGCACCCGGTTGGCGTCGGTGCGGGTGCATTTCACGGTGGTCGCCCGCCGGGCCGGCGTCGACCAGAGCGCTCCGACCGGCACGGGCAGCGCCTGGAGGGACGTGGTGGCCGCGGTCGGCGCGGCCTGGGTGGCGGTCACGGCCCGGTTCGGGCCGGGTGGGTTGGTCGGCGCGGTGACGGTCGGGCAGGTCGCTGCCGCGTCGTCGGGTGGTCGGCTCCTTGCCCCGGGCTGGCCGGCGTCGACCGGTCCTTGTTGATCAACACGAGTTGCCCCTGACGCAGACCCGGCCGGGTCCGGGATCCTCGCCGAGGTCAATTGCCCGACAAACCCTGTCGGGTAACCGAAGCGACGACAAGGGGTTTGGTGAGCGGCGAGATGGACGCGTTCAAACGGCGGGAACGGGCGCAGCAGGTCGCGCTGTTCAGGTACCAGTTGATCTGCCCGGCGCTGGAGGCGGGCTTGTCGACCAAGCAACGCGGGAAGGTGGTCCGGGAGATCGCCGGCCGCACCCACGACGGCCCGTTCGGCGGCCGGGTGCGGTACTCGCGGGAGTCCCTGGACCGATGGCTGCGCCGGTACTGGGCCGGCGGGTTCGAGGCCCTGTCCCCGTCGACCCGGCAGCCGGGCACCCGGATCGACGCCCAGGTGTTTGAGCTGGCCGAAGCGCTCAAGCGGGAGAACCCGGACCGCACCGTCGCCCAGGTCGCCCGGATCCTGCGGGTCTCGACCGGCTGGGCACCGTCGGAATCGACGCTGCTGCGGCACTTCCACCGGCTGGACCTGATGGTCCCCGGCGGCGCCGGGCCGGCGGTGTTCGGCCGGTTCGAGGCCGCCGACTGCAACGAACGGTGGGTCGGTGACGCCCTGCACGGGCCGAAGGTGGCCGGCCGGAAAACGTACCTGTTCGCCTTCCTGGACGACCATTCGCGTCTCGCCGTGGGTTACCGGTTCGGGTTCGCCGAGGACACGGTCCGGTTGGCCGCCGCCCTGCAACCCGCGCTGGCCAGCCGCGGCGTCCCCGAAACCGTCTATGTCGATAACGGATCCGCGTTCGTGGATTCCTGGCTGTTGCGGGCCTGCGCCGTGCTCGGGATCCGGCTGGTGCACAGCCGGCCGGGTAAACCCCAAGGACGCGGGAAAATCGAACGCTGGTTCCGCCGGGTGAACGATCAGTTCCTGGTCGAGGTGCCCGACAGCACCGCCGACGATGTCCGCGACGCCGGGCTGACCCCGGCGGCGGCGCTGCTGGAACTGAACGGGTTGTTCACCGCCTGGGTGGAGGCCCGCTACCACCACGACGTCCACTCCGAGACCGGGCAGACACCGCTGCAGCGGTGGACCCAGGGATGGGACCGGGCCGGGCGGGCACCGGCCATGCCCACCCCGCAGGACCTGACCGAGGCGTTCCTGTGGTCCGCGCAACGCGTGGTGACCAAGACCGCGACCGTGTCCCTGCACGGCAACACCTACCAGGTCGACCAGGCCCTGGCCGGCCGCAAGGTCGAGCTGCTGTTCTCCCCGTTCGACCTGGAACACCTTCAGGTCCGCTACCAGGACCGTGACCACGGACCCGCGGTGCCGCACCGCATCACCCGGCACACCCATCCCAAGGCCCGGCCCGAGACGACCGAGGGCGCACCACCCCCACGGACCGGGATCGACTACCTGGCCCTGGTCGCCGACGAGCACCAGCAGCACCTCGCCGCCGACCAGAAGATCAACTTCTCCGCTCTCTACCCCGGTGAACTGCCCGGGCAGCTCAGCATCGACGACGCCCTGCGCGACATCAACGGCCAGGCCCAGGGCGACGACCGGCCGGAGGTGGCCGGGTGAGCGTGCAACGCGTGCAGGCCCACTACGGCTTCACCCGGATGCCCTTCGGCCGGAACCTGGCCACGGGCATGCTGCACCGCCACCGCGGCCTGGGCGAGGCCGTCGCCCGGATCAGCTGGTGCGTGGACCAACACGCCCTCGGCGTGATCACCGGCGAGGTCGGCGCCGGCAAGACCGTCGCCGTCCGCGCCGCCACCGCCGCCCTGGACACCAGCCGGCACGTGGTCATCTACCTACCCAACCCCTCCGTCGGGGTCCGCGGCATGCTCCACCACATCGTCTCCGCGCTCGGCCGGACCCCCTCCTTCTACACCGCGACGCTGGCCCCGCAGGCCGCCGACGCGTTAGCCGCCGAACACGCCGAACGCGGCCGCACCCCCGTGGTCGTGATCGACGAAGCCCACCTGCTGGACACCCAGCAACTCGAGGCGATCCGCATGCTCACCAACCACGACATGGACTCCGGCAGCCCGTTCGCCGCCCTCCTGGTCGGGCAACCCACCCTGCGGCACCGCCTGCGCCTGGGCGTGCTGGCCGCCCTGGACCAGCGGATCTCCGTGCGCTGCACCCTGACCGGGATGACCGACCAGGACACCGCCGACTACCTGACCCACCACCTCAAACTCGCCGGCCGAACCGACACCCTGTTCACCGGTGACGCCGTCACCCTGATCCACAACGCCGCCCGCGGCTACCCCCGCGCCGTGAACAACCTCGCCATCAACGCCCTGACCGCGGCGTTCACCCGCAACCAGGCCATCGTCGACGAGAAATCCGCCCGCGCCGCCATCGCCGAAACCGGCGGCGACTAACCGTCAACCCGACGACCACCCCGTCAACATGACCACCAAGGCCCCGCCCGACACCACCGGGCGGGGCCTTCCAACACCCAGATCAACGTCAACAGCAATGACGCCGTCACCGTCAAGAACAGCGACGCTCAACACCCGGGCGCCGACGTTCGTGCCAGGCTCCCGCCGGTGCGCCGATCCGGCCGCACACCTGCTCACCCCGACCGCGTGGGCCGGGCAACGGCAGGAGTTCTGCCACCTGGTCGGCAAGCCCGCCGATCCCGCCGCGGCACTGAACCCCTGCCCATTCGCCAGCGGTCG
>DASUPQ010000211.1 GCA_036280995.1 Actinomycetota bacterium
CGTTGCCGACTCCGACGACAAACATCGGGCCCAGGTTGAAGGTCCACTCCTGCATGACCAGGAACGCGTCTCCGACGGCGGCCAGGCCGGCGGCGGACTGATCGTCGGCGGCCGCGTAGTCCTGACGCAGCGTGACGACGGTGAGGACGGCGAGGATGCCGACACCGATGAAGACGCTCTCCATGATCCGGGCAGCGATGAAGCTGAGGCCGAGGTTGGGATACCGGTGCTTCACGACCGTGTACAGCGCGGTGGCAGAGCCGATGTTGGCGATGATGAGGATCGCCTCCATGAACGCGCCCCACAGGACGCGGGTGTCCTCTCCGGGGCCGGTGACGTAGTTGCCGTCGAACAGCGGCGGGTAGAACCCGATTTTGGCGGAGATCGAGGTGACGTAGGTGACGATGAAGAGCCAGCCGACGATGGTGGCTGCGCGTCGCGTCGGGTCCGCGGCCGGCTGACGGTCGACGGTGCGAGTGTGCTGGGTGGTGGTCATGCGTGCCTCCTGGTGGGTGGCCCGGGGTGAGCCGGGGCTGGATGTGGGTCGATTCAGGTCGATGGGCTGGGGTCGCTGGGGTTGTCGGGGTCGGTCTGGGTGACGGACAGCAGCGGGACCCCGAGGTCGCGGAACTTGTGCAGCAGTCCGTGCAGCGCGGCCTGGTCGGCGACCGGGCCGCGGAGGACGGTTATGCCGTCGTCGGTGTGGGAGAGGTCGAGGTCGTCGAACCAGGAAGACCAGCGGTCGTCGAGCCGGCCCTGGATGCGGATCTCGTACCAGTCGCCGTGATGTTCGTGCTGGGTGCTGCTCATGACCCGCAAGGTAGGAACGGCGCTGATGAGCGCGCGTCATCACAGGTGATGAGTGCGGTGATGAACTTCCTCGCGGAGACGTCCCGGGAGCCTGTCGGGTCGTTGGGTCAGAGGTGGAGCTGGTGGGCGCGTCGCACCGCGGCCCGACGATTGTTCACGCCGAGCTTGGCGTAGATGTGTTGGGTGTGGGTCCGCACGGTCGGCAGGGACACGCCCAGATGGCGGGCGATGGCGGGTCCGTCGAGGTCCGAACCGAGGAGTCGTAGGACATCGAGTTCGCGGCTGCTCAACGGCTCCACCAGCGACTCCAACGCGCCCGCCGTGGGCGGGTGCTCCGGACTCGCTGCACGAGGTCGACGCGTGCCGCCGGCTGCACGTGTCACCGTCTCCACGAAGCGGCCCGTTCCGCCAAGCTCGCCCAGCAGCTCCACTGCGCGGGGCCCTGCGTCCAGGAACGGACGCACCCAGCCGCCCGGCCGCGTCAGCCCGGCGGCCGTCTGCACTTGCGAGAGAGCCTCATCAGCACGGCCGGCGGTGTCGGCAGCGACGGCCAGGAGGAGCAGCGCCTCTACCCGTGCGGCCGTCCGCTGGGCGGTTGTCGCGGCATCGTGAAGACGTTCCAACAACTCAGCCGCCTGGTCGAGGTGGCCTGGGTCGCTGGTGGCGTGGTGCTCGGCCAGCAGCAGGCGTGCCAGGGTCAGGTGCTCGTACTCGTGTAGGTAGTCCAAGTCGTCGCCCGGAGCGACACCGGCGGTTGCGGCCCAGCTGCGGGCTGCTGCGAGCTCGCCGACCCGTAGGTGCAGTCGTGCCAGGACGGCCGGGACGGGACGGACGTTGGGTAAGAAGTCGCTGTTGAACACGCGCGCAGCCTCCGAGAGAAGGGCGGCCGCGGCGGCCGTGTCGCCCTCACTCTCCCGTAGGTGCGCCATCGCGACCCGCCATCGGTACGGCTGCTGTGGCAACCCGGCGGCCTCACCGAGGTCACCGGCCCGCCCCAGGTGCTGTGCTGCCTCCTGGTTGTCGCCTCGTTCCCAGGCCACGCGAGCCAGCGCCGTCCACATGTCGGCCGTCCCTCGCACGACCACTCGGCCAGGACCCCCCGGGTTCGCGACGGTGGCCTCAGCCAAGTCGAGAGCACGCTCCGCTGCGTCCTGCGCTGCGTCCAGGTTGCCGCGCTGCAGCTCGAGGTCGACCACGGTCACCGTGCAGGCCAGAGCATCCGAGACATGCCCCATCGCCGCAAGCCCCTGGGTGGCTGCCCGGTACGCGCGCAGGGCCGTGAGCAGGTCCCCGTTGGCCCAGGACACCAGACCTTTCAACGCCGACGCGGACGCCACCGTGAGCCCGTCGTCCGCCGCGGCTCGGGCCAGAGCGTCGTCGGCGTGGGCAAGGGTGGCGGGCACGTTCCCGCCGACCAGCGCCAACCCTGCCCGGTGCGTGGCTACCTGCGCCGGCAGCCGTGCCCACTCGGCCTCGTTGCGGATGGTCAGCGACTCGGGCGGGGACGACAGGGTGCGCTCGAGTGCGTCCAGCCGGTCACTGACGCCCTCAAACGTGTTGCTTGCCATCAGCGCGCCGACGAGGTTGCTGGCCAGTACCGGGCGTCGCGCCAACACCTCGGCCGGGACGAGTGGCACCCAGCTCCGCAGGAGACCTTCGGCACGCTGGCGGCGCAGCTCCGGGGTAGCCATCTCGATGAGGTCCGCGGCCCGGTCCAGGTCGCCGGCCGCGAACGCGTGCCGGACGGCCGCCTCCACCTCGCCTGCCGCGTCGTACCAGCCACTCGCCCGCCCGTGCAGGCCGGGAACATCCTCGGGGCGCTCGGCGAGCAGTCTCGCCTGCAACACGTCCCCGAACAGGTGGTGGTAGCGGTACCAGCGGCGGTGGTCGTCCAGTGGCACCAGGAGCAGGTTGCGCCGTTCGAACATCTCCAGCACCGCACTGCCGGGCATGCCGTCGGCGGGTCCGGTGACCGCATCGCAGAGCGGGCCGCACAGGCGGTCGAGCACCGAGGTGTCCAGCAGGAACCGACGGAGGTGAGCGGGCTGCTGGTCGAGCACCTCGTCGACCAGGTAGTCCACGACGTACCGGTCGTCCCCCGCGAACGAGGCGATGAACGCCGTCGCATCCTCCCGGCCACGCAACGACACGGCGGCGAGCTGCAACGCTGCCGCCCATCCCTCGGTACGCGACTCCAACGCCTCCACGTCACCGGCCGCCAAACCGAGACTGTGGACGCGGTTGAGGTACAGGCCGGTCTCCTCAGCGGTGAACCGCAGGTCAGCAGCGCGAAACTCGACCAATTGACCGCGGGCACGTAGACGCGACAAGGGCAACGCCGGGTCGGCACGAGTGCTGAGGACCAGGTGGAGCTGCGGAGGGCGATGCTCCAGCAGCAGTGCGACGCTGTCGCTGACCTCGGCGGTGTCGGCGAGGTGGTAGTCGTCCCACACCAAGGTCAGCGGGTCCGACCGCACACTCAGCTCGTTCACCAGGCCCGCGACCACCTCTTCGATCCCCGCGTTCCCGGCCTCGAGCAGCGTCAGGGCGACGCTCGCACATCCGGGGCTTGCTGCTTCCAGCGCATGCAGCGTGTACGTCCAGAACCGGGTTCCGTCGCCGTCGCGAGCATCCAGCGACACCCACGCCACTGGGGTGCCGTCATCGAGCGCCGCAGCGACCAAGGTCGTCTTTCCGAACCCCGCCGGCGCCGACACCAGAACCAATGCGGCGTCTCCTGCCCGCCTCAGCTCCTGGGTCAGCCGTGGCCGGTTCACCAGTTCCGTCCGGGTGCGCGGGAACGCCATCTTGGTGTGCACCAAGGCGTCAACCATCGGCACTCCCTTCCAGCGTCGACCCTGCTCGAAAGGGTAGGGGAGCACAGAACCAGTCCACCTGACCCATTCCGGTCAAGACCGGCACCCAACGAACCTGTTGCAGGCAGTGGCGACGGGTTTCATGCTGGTCACGTCGGGTCGTCGACGAGCCTCCGCATGGGCGAACCAAGCAGGGCAGGTCGGCGACAACACCCAGCGCTCGGGCGAACCTTGCGGAGCCACCTTGTCCGGTGCGATGCAACGCGATGCCGGTTCAGTCACCGCCACCGAACCCCACGCGTCTGAACGCGTGGGGTGGAGCTTCATCGTCCTGTACGCCGTCTCCTACACCGGCGGGTCCCTGCTCTTCCTCGCGCCGCTCCTGGTGTCCCTGGCTCTCAAGGTGAACGACCTCGTCGGCATCGACGCCGCCCCCCGCAACCTCGCACTGGTCACCGGTGTCGGGTCGCTCCTGAGCATCGTCGCCAACCCGCTGTTCGGCCGACTCAGCGACCGCACCACGTCCAAGAGGGGGATGCGGCGACCCTGGATGGCGACCGGCGTCACCGTCGGCGCCGCCGGCACTCTGATTGTCGCTATGGCCCCGAACATCGCGACCGTGCTCGTCGGCTGGTGCATCTGCCAAGTCTTCTTCAACGCCACCCTGGCCGCCCAGGCAGCCGTGCTGCCCGACCAGGTGCCCAGCCAACAACGCGGGCTGGTCTCGGGCCTCCTCGGACTCAGCGTCCCCGCCGCGTCGGTGGCCGGGACCTACCTGGTGCAGGCGTTCGACTACTCGACCGTCCTGATGTTCACCGTCCCGTGCGCCGTCGGAGGCATCGCGGTGCTCCTCTTCACTTGGCGCCTACCCGACAGACGCCTCGCCCCAGAAGACAAGCCGCCGTGGTCGCTTCGTGAACTGGCCAGGACGTTCTACGTGAGCCCTCGGCGGAATCCGGACTTCGCGTGGGCGTTCCTGTCCCGGTTCCTCCTCGTCACCGCGTACGCGTTCCTCGTCACCTACCAGGCCTACTACCTCATCGCGCAGGTCGGCAGCAGCGAGGACGCGGTGGCACGGCAGGTATACCTCGGCACCGTCACCCAGTCCATTGCCTTGGTAGCGGTCGCACCTGTAGCTGGACGGCTCTCCGACCGCCTGGGCCGCCGGAAGGTCTTCGTGATGAGTGCCGCCGCCACCTACGCGGTCGCCTTGTTCGTCATCGCCGGCGCCAGCACCGTGAGCGGGTATCTGGTCGGGATGGCTATCGGAGGGCTGGGGTTCGGCATGTACATGGCCGTCGACCTCGCGCTGGTCGTTGACGTCCTTTCGGACCCCCTCACAGCGGCCAAGGACCTGGGCGTCCTCAACATCGCCGGAGCCCTGCCGTTCGCTCTCGCCCCCGCGCTAGCACCCATCCTGCTTTCAGCAGGGCACGGCAGCTACGCCGTCCTGTACGCCGTTGCCGGAGCCTGTGCACTCGCAGGCGCGGCCGCAGTGGCACCCATCCGACGCGTCAAGTAGACCCAAGGCGATCAGCGCGAACCGCTCCCTTGCTGGTCAGAGTCGGTTGTCTCCAGCAGCGCGACGCATTCCACATGACCGGTCATCGGGAAGACCCCGATGCTATTGAGCGCGAACGCGAGCCTTTGCGGACAACTGCGTCCATCGGCCAAACTGGGCCGCTGACCTGCGGATTTACCACCTTGAGACGCTCGATGCGTCCGTACCTCTCTGCGCCCGTCCGCGATTCAAAGCGCGCCCGAAGTGCGCTATCGACGAGGCCGGTTCTGAGCTTCACAATCGATCACAGCGAGCGCCGATCGCGGTGCCCGGCCCCTATCCAAGGCCGCGCTCAACGACCGGGATCGACATCCCAGACGCGCGTCGCCCACACGGTCCACAACTCCCCCGCGGCCCGCAGCTTGGAAGTACGAACTCGCACACAGCGAGCGGCGAGACCCAGTTGCCGCCGGGGCCGCCCCGACACCCGACAGGACCGGAATCGAAACG